>JAWXBG010000108.1:0-48227 GCA_034439875.1 Flavobacteriales bacterium | reverse complement strand
AGCTAGGGATACGCTGAACGTGTCGGGCATAATTTTTCGGCCAAACATGAACCAAAGGGAGGTAAGCAGCATAATTCCTGAATAGAATGCTGCACGTTCCGGAAGGATCGTAAGCAATAGAAGATAGAAGAAGTAAATACCGAAACTTGTAACAATCAAGTTGATCAATCGTCCATACCAATGATCATATCCAAAAACGCTCGAGAGAAGTACGATTCCTTCTTGGAGCAGTGGAAATTCGCTTCCGAAAATTCCAGTTTTATCACCACCAAATTGATCTGCTCTTGGATAGAGCGGATTGTTTTCAACTTCCACCAAATTTCTGGCTACCATGCAGCTCTGGCTTTGTCTCCAGCCATGATTTCCATCCAATGGTGGATTGGTTATTCCGAACAGTCTCACTACAAAGAAAAGTGCGATATAGAATTTAATATCCCACATCCAATTTTTACTTTCTAATGAAGATTTGAGATAGTTCATCAGAATTCGGGCATAGAATATCTACAGCGAGATTTCTTGTAATTCTCTTTACTACTCCGTGAATGTATCATTTTGGATTAAACTGTTAAGGTCCAAATGTAGCAATGCCAAATTAGATCGCATAGCCTTTCCCTTCAAAAATGATTTTCAGAGATCAATCAGAGGATGGATGGGAATCGCTGATGTGGCCCGCGCTAAAGGCCTAAAATTGACATTAAAATCTCTTGTTTTACATTTGCAATCAACCAACAGTAGACTATGAAAGCAAAAAACATTCAATTGATCGAAGTACCCAGTGAGGTAGGAGCGGGAACTCGTGGTGCTAGTCTTGGTGTGGATGCCGTGAAAATTGCGGCTATGGATTTCAGAAGTTCATTTTTTTTGAAGAATCCGGGTATCGAAGTTGAAACTGAAAATAGAGCTTTATACGGCACTCCAGGAAATAGATACGCGAAACACATTCAAAGTGTACACAAGATGTATGGACGAATCATGAAAACAGTATCGGACGTGCTTGTCGAAGGCGATTTCCCACTTATCATCAGTGGCGATCACAGCAGTGCAGGGGGCACAATAGCTGGAATCAAAGCGGCTTTTCCAAATTCGAAACTCGGTGTAATTTGGATCGATGCACACGCAGATTTACATTCTCCATATACTACACCAAGCGGAAATATGCACGGAATGCCTCTCGCCACTGCTCTAGGAGAGGACAATGAATCGATGAAGACCAATGATCCTGATCCGGGAACACTCGAGTTGTGGGATCAAATCAAAAATATGGGCGACATCTGTCCGAAAGTGGAGTATAGAGATTTGATATACATGACACTTCGCGATTTTGAAGAACAAGAAGCCCATTTGATCCGCAAAAACAAAGTGAAGGTCATAAGCACCAATGAGATTAGAAAATCTGGAATTACAAAAGTCTGTAGAGAGGCTGTTAAATATTTATCTCACTGCGATAAAATATACATCAGCTTCGATGTTGATTCTATGGACCCCACTGTTTCAAGGGGTACAGGGACACCGGTAAAAGGTGGACTCAACGAGCGAGAAGCAGCCGACATCATTCTGGAGTTGATTCAAAACGAAAGAGTATGTTGTCTTGAATTTACCGAAGTGAATCCAACTTTGGATAGCGAAAATGTAATGGCCGAAACCGTATTTGAAATTCTTCAAAAAGTATCCCGCCAATTGGAAATTATATAATATTCGGATGACAAAGCGCCCGCTTCGCGAGCGAGTTTTTAAGGCGCGGGAGAGATATTTGTAGGGAGTGTGATGTCGCTCCTGCGAAGCTTGCTTTCAAAAATAAATACCACAAAAGCAAGAACCTTTCTTTGGTAGTAGTTATAAATGGAAAACCCTGCTCTTGGGTTTTTTTTATTCCCTATTTAGGGTTGGTGTAATACCATTTAGGTATCTGCAACAGTCCAACACAGCTCAACTCCATTGGCCTGCAACAGATGCTCCAACGGCATTACATTCTTTCCACCATATCTATTCCCAACATTTTCATACCTCGTGCAGTTACTTCACCCACTTTGGAAGAAAGTGCTACCCGGAAATTTCGCTTTGCAATGTTCTCTTCTCTCAACACCGGGCATTCATGGTAAAAGGAGTTGAATTCCTTGATCAATTCAAAACAATAATTGGCAATGAGCGAAGGATTATAACGCGTGGCTGCCTCTCCAACAACCTCCGGGAAATCGCGAAGTTTCACAATTAGATTTTTCTCAGTGTTGTGCAAATCGCCGATCAAATGAGTATCGAGATCTTGGATTTCACCTTTTACAAGTTCATACATTTTGCGTTCAATAGCTCTGGTTCGAACATATCCATATTCTATAAATGGACCAGTATGACCATTGAAATCGATACTCTCTCGTGGATTAAAAACCATGTTTTTTACCGGATCAACTCGCAGTAAAAAATATTTTAGCGCAGCCATTCCGATTGTATGATACACTTGCTCTTTTGTCGATTCATCGAGATCATCTAGTTTACCTTGCTCAGCCGCTACATCGCGCGCCTCGTCTTTCATGGCCGTCATTATTTCATCTGCATCTACAACGGTTCCCTCACGACTTTTCATTTTCCCTTCGGGCAGTTCCACCATTCCATAGCTCAAGTGAAAACATTGATCAGCCTGCTTAAAGCCCAGTTTAGAAAGAATTTTGAAGAGTACCTTGAAATGATAATCTTGCTCATTGCCCACGGTGTATATGAGAGATGTGGCATCTGGATAATCCACAAAACGAAGTATCGCTGTGCCTATATCCTGAGTGATGTACATAGCGGTGCCGTCTTTGCGCAGGAGTGCTTTTTCATCCAATCCTTCGCCCGTAAGATCAACCCAAATGGATCCATCTTCTTTCTGGAAAAAAGCACCTGATTGCAGGCCTTTTTCTACTTCGGTTTTGCCGAGCAAATAGGTATCACTTTCATAATAAAGTTTATCGAAGTCAACACCCATATTTCTATAGGTAGTTTCGAATCCTTTGTAAACCCAACCATTCATTGTCTGCCAAAGTGCGTAAACATCCGCATCTTTTTCCTCCCACTGTTTAAGCATTTTTTGCGCTTCTCGCATAATAGGGGCTTTCTGTTTGGCCTCATCTTCACTGATTCCAGAGGATAAAAGTTCCGCGATTTCACTTTTGTATTGCTTGTCAAACAGAACATAGTATTTCCCCACGAGGTGATCTCCTTTCATTCCTGTAGACTCGGGAGTTTCGCCATTCCCAAATTTTTGCCAGGCCACCATGCTTTTGCAGATGTGTATGCCACGGTCATTTATTATTTGAACTTTGGTAACCTTATGTCCATATGCTTTCAGGATGGCCGCAACGGAGTAACCCAAAAAGTTATTTCTCAAGTGACCTAAGTGCAAAGGTTTGTTTGTGTTTGGAGAACTGTATTCAACCAAAACATGTGACTTCGAATCAGGTGAGGCAATTCCAAAGTTTTTGTTTTGGTAGATACTCTTGAAGTACTCAAGCCAGTATTTCTCTCGGATAGCCAAGTTGAGAAATCCTTTTACCACATTAAAGGCAGTTACTTCTTCGCAATGAGCAAGTAAATACTCCCCAATATCTTGACCGGTTTCTTCTGGTTTCTTTCCAGATATTTTAAGCAAAGGAAATGTAACGAGCGTGAGGTCGCCCTCGAATTCTTTACGGGTCTTTTGAATCTGCAAAGCGGGAATATTACCCTCAGTCTGATAAATTTCTTTGAGAGCTTTTTGAATTTGATTCTCTAGAATCTGCTGTATATCTATGTTTGTGCTCATTCTTGGATCTGTTCGCTATCGGTTTGGGGAAAAGGCAAAAATACTTCGGCAAGCATACATCTAGCACTTCCTCCTCCATGTGTTTCAATGCAATTCAATGGGGAGCTCAAGATTTGCGTGTGTTTTTCAATAGAATTGATCTGAGATTTGTCTAAAGATTGATGAGCCGCTGCTGACATGATCATAAGTGATTTTCCTTGAGTGGACTGTACTTCAAGCATATTTCCGGCGAATGAATTCATTTGATCAACCGTAATTTCTATGATTTCCCTTCTGGAATCGGAAAGTTTATTCAAGACTAAATCACGATCTACTTTTCCTACAATACTTTCGGTGCAGACCACAGCAAGCTTACTTCCAATACTCATCATCACGTTTGTATGATAGATGGGAAACGAAGTCCCTTTTTTTTCGTGCTGTGCTTCGAAAATGATGGGTTCATATCCAAACTGTTTACAAAAAAACTTTACGGCATCTGGGTGAGTTCTATCCGAAATACAGGCATAGGCCACACTTTTAATTCTATCGAGAACCATGCTGCCTGTGCCTTCCAAGAATTTATTTTCTTTCTCTAGGGTTGTAAAATCAAATACCCTCCAGCGGTAACCTGCTTCGATAAGCACGGACAAAAATCCCTTGTCTCGTTCAACCCTTCTGTTGCTGGCAAACATGGGGTAGAGCACTGCGTTTCCATTGTTGTGAAACGTTATCCAATTGTTTGGAAATATGGAATCAGGCGTAGCAGGAAAGTCTCGATCGTTGGCCACAAATACTCTAACACCGGCGCTTTCAAGTAATTCTACAAAATCATTAAATTCTTTGAGAGCTTCTCTTTGCAAGCGCTGGTGATTGGTCTCAGCAGCAAGCTGCTGAAAATGGTTATTGACGGCAGTTTCCCCATTTCCGAAAAAGGAAGCAGGGCGAATCATCAGAATCGTGTCTGTAACTTGGTGATATATAGGGTTCGACTCCATTTTACTGTAACATTTCGGGTGCAACTTACGTTGAAACAGCTTGATGCGCTTTGGCATTTTTTATACCCTATTGTTCGTGCTGCTCGTTTTTGCGACTTGTGGTAAACGAATATCACGTTCCCCCAATTCTGAAGGGATGATTTTTTATGACGTCACCTATCCATCTGAACAGGGCAACCTAATGACCGAACTCATGCCCGGAGAAATGGTCCTTAAGTTTAAGGACGATCAGATGGTCTCTGAGCTGAAGTCCATTGGTGGACTCATGTCTATCACTATTTCCGCAGACAATAGAAAGAAGGAAATGATCCAGGTACTTAAAGACTTCGATAAAAGATATGGTCTTATGTTGAATGAGGAAACGATAGTTGAGTGGATCAACCGCAATCCTCAACTCCTGATAGAAGAATTGGAAGGTACCGAATTAATTGCCGGTTATAATTGCAAAAAAGCGATTGGACGATTTAACAGCGACAGTCTCACCGACATTCAATTGTTTTACACCGACCAGATCGATTTAGAGTCTCCAAACTGGTTCAATCCGTATTCAAATATCACCGGAGTTCTCTTGGGTTACGATATCGAATATTTGGGTATGCGCATGCGGTTTCGCGCGAGAGAAGTAAAGTACACCGATATTGACGATTCAGTCTTTGAAGTCAAGACGCCATTTGAAAATGTAGAACAAGATAAAATGGATGATGTCTGCAATCAGTTGGCAACCGATTTCAGAAACTAGTTCAAATCTCTACCGAGATTTCTATGTTCATTCGAAGAAATAGCATTTGGTTCCATCATCCATTCAGATGTGCAACAACGCACTATTCTGTTTCTACAGAGCTTTTCTCAATCACAATATCAGAAAATTCGAGCGAAAAGGATTCTGATCGAATTTCGTCCCAGGTCATGCCGACATCGTAATAGTGCCCATTTACTTTTCCCTGTTTAGTCCTTTTAGCACCAATTTTGAATGTCTCCGGAATAATACTTTGAGAGTGTTTCCCGTTTAAGAAAAGGTCCATTGCAAAAGTATAATTCACAGGAAAGTCATTTGTGTTTTTCACCATGATTCGCAATTGAGGTGCGCTGTCTTTTTTGAAGAAATTTGATTTAGCCCATTTGGTGTAAAATCCTACTCCTTCAACGGTTTCTTTTTTCTCGTACTTTTTTTGACCAAATACACCAAAGGAAAGGAATAACAATATAACAAAAATGGCGAATTTATTCATAACGTTTCAATGTTGCGATGGTCTTGAATTGGGCCAATTTTGACAGTTCGGCAACTCGGAAATACGAGCCTTTTAGAAAATGAAAGTCCACAGAATCCACCGGAGTTACAGCGTAAAAGACAAAATTGTCGTCTACCCGAAATGCCCGAGACAAGGAGTCGTACTCGACATTTTGACCGAAGTTGTCTCTCACAATTCCCAATAAACCCTTAGGATCTCCAGGATATTTCTCTTCATATTTAATATCCATTTTAATATAGACCCTGAGCGTGCTCCAGTAGAAACCGGAATCTTCAACCATTGGACTAATTTTATTCACCATTACGTTTTTAACTTCAAATGACTGTCCTAAATTGTACTGCTTTTTATACTTGATAGCAACGGTGTCCAACTGCAGACCTTCATAGCGAAACATACGCTGATCATAGAATTGCAAGTGTTTGCGGTAATCAGTGTCGTTCAGGGAAAATTGGAAACTGAGAAATTCGCGCTCAAGGGCTTTTTTCATTTCTTCATTCATCGTAGGCAATCCTGCAGTATCCTTTTCAAGGGTGGTGATTGAAATTGCTTGATCATGATTGTGCGTATTGCAATCACAACCAGGCATCATCATGCTTACGAAAACAACGACAAAAATTCCTCTGAATGGGCTCATATTTTATATTTTCTAAAAGCAAAGGTAACCTTTCAATGTGAATTCTTGTTTAACACAAATTATGGAGTCGGTTTCTTATATGAGATTCAAAAATCCGATGAAAACGAATACTCGCCCAAGTTTCGGTTGTATAATCGTGTTTATCCCCGCGTTGTGCAAATGAAACGAGCAAGTGTGAGCAATCGAACGAGTTTAGGATCGGAATAGGAATTCAACTACATAATCCGGGTTTATACCCAATGGTTCTAATTTCTGGACCTAAATCACAGCGGATCTGCCGAAAAATGTAGAGAATTTACACCGCTGTGTTTTTTTTTGAACCTTTCTGAGGAGTACTTGTACGGTACATTCAAATCAAACGTTCATGTACCCGCAACTTTTGTCTTTAAAGGATTGGTTTGCTTCTGATGGTAGGCACTTCCAGATTATTTCTCAAACCCTTTTTCTCATGTACGGCTTCTACTTTTTAGGCTGGGATGCCGATTGGCTCAATATAATAGCTGCCTTTGCGGGAACATTGATCATCACTTGGCTAGCCATCAAAAGGGGAATGGTTGGAAGACATTCTCTGAAAAGCGCCTTAATCACATCTCTTGGTCTTTCACTTTTACTAAAAGCAAATTCTCCCTGGCTATTTCTGCTCGCAGCCGTTTTAGCTATAGGCCAAAAAGTATTGATCCGTCCGGGCAATAAGCATTTATGGAATCCAGCAAATTTCGGTATAGTAGCCGTTGTGATCTTATCGGGCAGTGCATGGATTTCGCCTGGCCAGTGGGGTAGTGGAGCGCTACTGATATTCATCATTGGTTCTTTGGGACTGGCGGTACTTTCAAAAATAAAGCGCCTCGAAACAGGATTTACATTTCTCATTGTACTGTCTTCACTAGAAGCTGCACGGAGTATTTTTTACATGGGATGGGGCGCAGATGTGTGGTTGCACAAAATGAGTTCCGGTTCTCTATGGCTATTTGCTTTGTTTATGATCACAGATCCAATGACCTCACCAAATAGCCGACCGATGAGGATTCTATGGGCCACTGGTATAGCTATTGTCTCATTTGTTTTGGCCAATTTTTACTTCATTAATGCGGCCCCATTCTGGGTACTGTTTTTTGCAACACCTCTGAATTTTATCATAGACCGACTCTATAAATCCATGCCTTTCAAATGGTTTGAAGACAATCCTATTTCAATTTCTTCTCAAATTCAAATAACTCAAGACAAATGAAAAATGTAAAAATTGGATGGTTTTTTGCCATCGTACTTTCAGTATCCGTAATGAGTGCAACAGCATTCTGTGGATTTTATGTTGCCAAAGCGGATGCTACGTTGTTTAACAACCGAAGCGAAGTAATTCTGGTGCGCGACGGATTAAGAACCGTAATCACAATGAGCAATGATTTTCAAGGCAACATGCGCGATTTTGCAATGGTTGTCCCTGTTCCTGTTGTGTTAAAGGAGTCTGACATAAAAGTGGTTAGCAGAAGAGTGTTCAATGTATTGGATGAATATTCTTCTCCTCGCTTGGTTGAGTATTATGATGAAAATCCGTGCATGAGATATATGAGCGACCAAATGTTATACAATAGTGAAAGTTCTGAGATGACCCGAAGTAAGATGGTGTTTTCGACGGAGGAGGACGCTGGCTTTGGCGTAACTATTGAAGCGAAATATTCCATTGGGGAATATGACATTTTGATACTATCAGCCAAAGAGTCTGGCGGATTAAAAGACTGGTTGCTCATCAATGGTTACAAAATTCCAGCAACGGCTGGTGAAGTATTGCAGCCCTATATTAAAAGCAACATGAAATTTTTTGTAGTGAAAGTGAATTTGGATAAAATGCAGACAGGCTACGAATACTTGAGTCCCATTCAAATCTCATTTGAACATGAGAAATTTATGTTGCCCATCAGACTTGGTATGGCTAATAGTCAAGGTGAGCAAGATATGATCGTGTATGCATTTACTAAACAAGGTAGAATCGAATGCACGAACTATCGCACAGTGAAGATGCCTACCGATAAAAACATTCCATTATTCGTGCGAAATCAATTTGGAGACTTTTACAAGGATCTTTTTCAGCGGACCTACAAGTACGAAGGGAGAAATGCTGTGTTTCTTGAATATGCATGGAATGTTTCTCCTCAGAACACGGGAATGAAATGTGATCCTTGTGTGGGTCCGCCGCCCATTTTCAATGATTTTGTGGAAGCTGGAGTAGATTGGGCATTGACCGGATCAACAGCCAACAATGTATTTTTTACCCGTCTGCACGTGAGATATGGCAGGGACAAATTCCCGGCCGACCTCACATTTCAGGAAACACCCAACAACGAGAATTATCAGTGCCGATATGTGCTTACCCATCCGGCATACGGTCCTTTCGATTGTGAAGATGCACAGTCTTATCTTGAATCGCTAAAAGAGAGGAGGAAAAAAGAGATCGACGAATTGTATGCGCTCACAGGAAAAGGAGATGTGAAGTCTGGGGCATATTTGATCGAGTTTGACAAGCATTTAAAGAAACCTGTTAAATCAGAAAAAGGGGAGGAGGAGCGAAATGATTTTGTTCCTTGGGCGCCCATAGACAACAGGATATCTCCTTGGAAGATACTACCGGCGGTGGGCCTGTTTTTATTCATATTTGGGATTATGCGCTACGCCTCAGTAAGGCCACGAACTGCCGTTTGAGCGTATTGCAGATGTCTAAACGGTATTAGCACTTCATAGCGAATCCCAATGCGGATTCAGGGTTAAAAAAAAGCGGTTGCACTTACAAAAGGCAACCGCTTTTATTTTTTGGATTAAAAAATCTTAGTAGTAGATATTTCTTCTCACTTTGGCCACATACTTAGCTAGTCGAATTACTTGCTTTGTATACCCGTATTCATTGTCATACCACACATACAATACAATGCCTTTCCCATCATTGGAAACAATGGTAGCTTGGCTGTCGAATACCGAACAGCATTCATTGCCAATAATATCTGAACTCACGAGCTCTTCGCTGATGCTGAAGTAAATCTGATTTACTAAATCTCCTTCAAGAGCTGCTTTGCGAACCAGGGCATTTACCTCTTCACGAGTAGTGGTTTTATCTACGTATGCATGTATAATGGCCAATGATCCATTCGGTGTTGGCACGCGCACAGCATTTGCAGTGAGTTTATTTGCCAGCTCCGGTATAACTTTAGTAACAGCTTTGCCAGCGCCCGTTTCTGTTATTACCATATTGATGGCTGCACTTCTTCCACGACGGCTCTTTTTATGCATATTGTCCAACAAATTTTGGTCGTTGGTATAGGCATGAACTGTTTCAATATGTCCTTTGTCTAATCCGAGTCCATCGTGAACTACTTTCAGAATTGGGCAAATAGCATTGGTAGTGCAACTAGCGGCCGAAAAGATGGTTTCGTTTTCGATGTCTAAGTCGCGGTGATTGATCCCGTATACAATATTTGGAACTTCCTTGCCCGGAGCGGTTAGTATTACTTTAGAAACTCCTTTTGACGATAGGTGTTTACTGAGACCTTCCCTGTCTTTTAGTACACCGGTGTTATCAATCATCAAGGCATTGTCTATACCGTAAGCTTTGTAATCCACTGATGCTGGATCGTTGGTAGCGATCATATATACCCGTTGACCATTTACAACAAGGCATTTGTTTTCATAGTCGATGTTTACAGTTCCTCTGAATCGACCATGTACTGAGTCGTTTTCGAATAGGGCAGCACGTTTTTTAATTGATAGATCATCGTTTTCGCGGGTAACAATTGCACGCAAGCGAAGTTGCTGTCCTTTTCCCGCCTGACGGATCAGTTCGCGAGCAGCTAATCGTCCAATACGTCCAAAACCATAGAGTATGACATCTCTAGGTTCAATATCTTGTCCTTCTTCCACATAGAAATTCCTCAATTTTTCATCTAGAAATTCTTTGTGATTTTTATAACGATCACGTTCAGCGAACCATTCACTCGCAAGTTTTCCGATGTCAATTTTCGCTGGAGCTAGATCCATTTCGTACAACTGACGGGCGATGTCGGCTGTGTCAAAAATGGAAATAGGTTTTCCAACAACTTCTTCCGCATACTTGTGCAGACGAAGTATCTCAGTGATGCTTATATCAGTGAGATGGTTTCGGAAAAGAACTAACTCTATGGATTTGTCGAAAAGCAGTTTTCCAACATAGTTGTTGAGGTCAACCGCCGCTTTTTCCTGATTAACGTACACTTCCAGTTCATTGCTGTAAGTGTCCGGGGCCAGAATGGAATTAGACATTGATGGTGATTTTGTTGTTTATGAATTCGTTTGTCCCAGTTCACAAGGACACATTTTCCTTGAGCTTTTCGGGACTGCAAAAGTATGAAGGCTAAAACCTTGATTCCAAGTAGATTTTTATTGCGAACCGCTATGTTTTCACCGAGTTTTCACAAGAGGCTCCTATGTCTCGTCCAGAGCGGGATTCAAAAAAAAATCCCCGAAGTGATCTTCGGGGATTTAAAATTCGTTTAGAAAGTCATTTTACACCAATTCTGTTGATAGAATATTCCAAATCAATTACATGCCAAATCCATAATAGGCGCGGGTTCCGTTGGGGTAATATCCCTCAATTTCCACCTGGCCTTTTTTGCCTGAGAGAAGAGTTAGTACCTCTTTTGCCGAAATGATTTTTTGTTCATTAATTTTCGTGATGATGAAACCCTTCTGTATCCCTATTTCCTTTAGTTTTCCTGAAGTGATAGAGGTTACTTTGGCTCCTCCTGCCAAGCCGAGCTTTTGTTTTTCTGTTTCCGAGACATCTGCAAATTCGGCGCCAAGGGCTGAAGCCGCATTGGCAAGAGCGGTGGCTTTGTCAATCAGTTCTGTATTGCCATTTTTATTGCGGAGTGTAACCACCAAGGTCTCAAGTTTTTTGCCCTTCCAAACTGTTACATTAACCTTATCACCGGGGCGATATCTGCTCACATGTTCTTGCAATTCTGGCACTGTGTTCACCGGTTTGTCGGCCACTTTAAGGATGATGTCACCAACTTCAATGCCCGCATCGCTAGCAGCACCACCCTCAGTGAGAGAATTTACAAAAACGCCTCCTACAGAAGTAAGACCTTTTTCTTTGGCAATGTCCTGAGTTACTTCTTGAATACGCACACCAATGAAAGCTCTCTGCGCACTTCCAAATCCTTTGAGGTCATCGGCAATTTTTCGGGCAATACTGGCAGGCACAGCAAACGAGTAGCCAGAGTATACACCTGTGCGCGACGCAATGGCTGTATTTATTCCTACAAGCTCACCTTTTGTATTCACCAAGGCGCCTCCGGAATTGCCCGGATTTACGGCAGCATCGGTTTGAATAAACGATTCTACAGGGAAAATATCTTCCCCTTCGCTGCCATTCAACAAGTTTATATTCCTGGCTTTTGCACTCACTATTCCCGCCGTAACCGTTGAAGTGAGGTCAAATGGATTACCCACAGCCAAGACCCATTGCCCGACACGAACTTCATCGCTATTTCCCCAAGTCATAAAAGGCAAATTGGTGGCCTCAATTTTTATCAGCGCAATATCTGTTGATGGGTCTGTGCCGATAATTGTGGCTTCGTAGTTTTGATTGTTATTCAGTGTTACTTCTAGTTTTTGCGCTCCTTCAATTACGTGGTTGTTCGTAATAATGAACCCGTCCGCCGAAATAATTACTCCCGAACCCGAGCCTTGCTGCAATTGCTGACCTTGTTCATATCCGAAGAAGTCCATCCATGGATTATCAGAGTTGTCAACCGCTGTTTGGGTTTTAACGTGTACTACCGAATGTACCGACCTTTCGGCCGCCCCGGTAAAATCTAAGGTGCCTTCAGGTGGAAAAGCACTGTACTCCGCGTATTTGGCATAGCCAGCGCTGTTATCTGCCAGATTCACAATCTGAGTGTCTCTGCCTACCAATAAATCATAAGCAGCGATAGACACAAATCCACCTATCAAAGCTGCTCCAAGAAACATCCAGTTTTTATTCATATTTGTATACTTTTTTTTGTATTCACTTCGCCTTTCAAAATTAACGCCAGACTTTCTTAATCCTTGTCCAAAGCACTGCTAAGAAGTGTTAAGTTCAAGCCTCAGTGCCTATTGTGCAAACATAATAATTCAAACAGAATCTGTCAAGGCTTGTTCACGGAGTCATTTTGAGGATTCGCGTGTCTATTATTCTCTTCTAGCATTTTTTGTCACTCAAAGGGTATATTCCGTCGCAATCAAGGTCGTAATTGATTGTACAAATAGTTCGACCAATTGAAAATGATTTCGTGATCATTAGATATTTGCCAATGATTTATGGACTTGGAAACAAAAATCTATGGAGTTTTAGACCAATGAAGGGAAACGGAATTGGATTAACTGAGATACTTAAACGGTATTAGAACTGGAAATAAATGAATGGATGCAGGTCAGCCATCAAGACTTGATAGATGAAAATGATGGTAATCAAAATGGCAGAAATCAACATCCAAATTGGCAGATTACTGAAATAATTTCTGTATTTCTCTTTGAAGGACGAGGGTAGCCAATGGATGACCATACCCAGAACAATAACCAGTATAATATTCCAATATCCGACAATGACTTCAGGAGCAAGGTGCCATTCAATAGACGTAATTTTCGATAAAATGACTTGAGCAATATCTTTTTCTTTCTCTGCATCATGGGCAGCCTCAAAATCTTCCCACGTGGTGCCGGTGCCTGCTCTAAACCAGATGCGGGTGAGCGTTATAAAATTGAATGTCAGAAAAATCATCCAAGCCCTTACATACCATTTGTTCTTGTTTTTCCACGGGCTGATTTTCTTCCATAGTTTCGAAAAAACAAGTCCAATCCCATTCAAAGCGCCCCATATTACGAAGTTCCAACTGGCACCATGCCAAAGCCCACCAATGAGCATGGTGATCATAACATTTACATTGGTGATGAGCCAATGGGCAAAGGGTTTGAAGAAATATGCCACGGTGAGCAAAAAAGCGATGCTCGAAAGGGCAATCCAAAGTACGATCCAAGAGCCACTCAATAAAGTAAGAAAACCGACAATAACGAGCACTGCAATCCATGTGGCCTTCGATCCTGCTTTATTTCCACCTAAAGGTATGTACAGGTATTCTCGCAGCCAGGAGGAAAGAGAAATATGCCAACGCCTCCAGAAGTCTGAAAGGTCGGTAGCCTTATAAGGACTGTTGAAATTAGCCGAAAGTGAAAAACCCATCAGAAGCGCTACTCCAATGGCAATATCTGTATAACCCGAAAAGTCAGCATACACCTGTAAACTATATCCATATAGGGCTACCAGATTTTCGAAACCACTGTACATCTCAGGATTTTTGAAAATGCGATCTATGAAATTGACAGCGATGTAATCCGCCAGAAAAATCTTTTTTACCAATCCATTTAGAATCCAAAATAATCCTAGACCAAGCATAGATCGCGAAAGCACATAAGGCCGGAACATTTGGGGAATAAATTCCGTTGCTTTTACAATCGGACCCGCAACCAACTGCGGAAAGAAAGAGACGTAGAAACCATAGTCAGTAAGTCTTTTGAGTGGTTGTAAGTTCCCTCGATAAACTTCTACTGTGTAGGAGATAGATTGAAAAGTATAAAATGATACTCCTACAGGTAAAATGATTTTTCCGGCATCGAATGCCGAACCGAAGAAACTATTGCTCCATTGCGCAAGCCAATTCACTACATGATATTCGGTATTAAATAATGTGTTGTATGAATCCGTAAAAAAGTAGGCGTATTTAAAATAACATAAGACTAGCAAATTGGAAACGACACTTATGGCGAGTAGCCATTTCTTCTTTTTCGGATTATCAGTTTTGGAGATTCGAATTCCAAGCACCCAGTCTATTGTAATGGTAAACAATAGCAGCAAGAAAAACGTGCCACTTGTTTTGAAATAAAAAAATAAGCTGGCGACAAAGAGAAAAATATGTCGCCATGATTTTTTCTGATAAATGAATCCATCAACGGCGAGTACCAATGCAAAGAAGATCCAAAAAATGGCACTTGTAAAGATGAGTGGATTCGATTTATCGAAGCTGAAAAAGGAAATTATCCAATCAGTCCATGGTATGCCGGCAAGAGCAGAAATGATGAGGGTAGATTATTGGTTTGCGTCTACCAAATACTTGCTTTTACTTATATTATTGCATCGACCTCATTTTTTTTTATGAGAAAAGAAACAAACAATTTGGAGAAAGCGAATGTTGTAGCAATTCTGCTTATTAGAGGTGCCCTTAAATAAGCCAAACTATTTTAGAAGCATGAAGTTGTAAATGCCGACCAAGCAACTGTTCGAGGCCTATGGAGTGAAATAGAATTGGACTATTTCAGATAAATTAACGGTATTTCCCCGAGACTTTCAGTGGTGAAATAAATTCCATCTGCAAAATCTGGGTTAAAAGCGGATTATAGATTCCAGCGCGTAAGTTGGTTGTACCAAGCAGAATCCGTGTACAAACCAAGCCGACCTGAGGTGAGACCGGACCCAACGCCAAAGGAGTCTTTATATCCTATCTCAAAAGCCATTTGCAAGATCGAGGTGTCGTAACTCCCGTCAGGAAAAGCAATAGTATTGACTTCAAGGGCGGTAATTTTCTCCAGAATGGATTTACTCTTTACTAATTCTGCTCGTTGTTCTGGTTCGGTCAATTGTAACAAAGGCACGTGATTTTCGCAATGAGATCCAATAGAAAACAATGGATTTTCGCTGAGTATACGTATCTCATTCGAACTCATTGTGTGATAGAGAGCGGGTATTTTTTCGCTAACGGACATATCTTTTTTCAGCGCCGTGATAAAGGACTCAATCTCTTTCAAAGGCAATTTTTTCAACTCATGGGTAAGTCTCTTTCCTGCACTGTCTACGAAAATTTTATGCTGCGGATGAGCCTTGTACTCAACATGTTCAAAGAATACTGATTCTTTGATTTTCGAGCAATCCCATTCTAACTCATCATTCCAATGTGCTTTGGATGTATCAATATTTCCGGTTGTAATAAAGAAACTTGCAGGGGCTTGATACAGCTCTAGAACCGGAGCTGCTACACTATAATTATTAGATAGACCATCATCAAAAGTTATAGCAATATCCCATTTTTCCTTGATATCCGCTAAGCGTACAATTCTGTAATTCTGACTAAGATAGCGTATTTGGTTTTCGAAATCGACTTTTCTATGAGTCCGTAAATTAAAAATTGGACTATCATCCGGTACTACATTGTGGTACATCAAAATAGAACCCGAAGAGCGCTCTTTACTGCGCATTCCAAGGCCAAGACGAATTCTAAAGTCCGAAATTTTCGATCTAATCATCAATTGGCTATTTCCCCGGGGTAAGATCTTTTTTGGTCAATTTTACTCCAATTTTCGTGAGTTCCACCAAACCTTCTTTAAACAATATGCCCGCAACCTTTTTGAAGGTTTTTTTGCTCATTCGCAGACGCATTTTAATCTCTTCGGGTGAAGTGTCGTCGTTCAATCTGGCGTAACCACCATTCTCGGTTAAAAACTCAATCAAGCGATTTCGTGCATCTTGCAAAAGCTCAATCCCTTCTTTTTGTGTGCTTACCGTAATGCTTTTATTTTCTATCTGTCGAATATATCCCTTCAGTTTGTCGCCCGTGTTTACAGTGCGCATAATTTCTTGACGGAACAGCACACCATGGTGTTTGCCATTTATAATGACCCTTCTTCCCAGGTCCATTTTCTCGGCAATAATCAAATCAACTTCATCGCCTCTTTTGTATTCTGAAATGTCCTCGTTTCTCAGATAGCGCATAAGTTTGGTCGAGGCGAAAAGTCTTTGGTTTTCGTTGTCTTCTTTCAAGATTACAACGCAGAGCATTCCCGGTTCAAGCGGCTCGCGCTGTTCGCGATTCGGAATAAGAATGTCGCGAGAACTTCCGATATCTATGAATGCGCCAATTTCATTGACATTTTTGACCCTAAACGCCGCTATTTCTTCCAATTGTATTTCTGGCAAACGTATTGTGGCCTCCAATTCTCTTCTTTCATTGTAGAAAACGAAGACCTTCACAGTTTGACCGATCTGAGGTTTGCCCCTCATTTCCCTTTTATTCAGTAATATGGGGTAAACCGGATTGCCTAGTACAATTCCGGTTTCATTGATATCAAAAATTTCTAATTCTTGAATTTTACCGGGCTGAATGTTCATTGCGTTTGATTTGCGCGAAATTACTGCCTGATAGGGCTTAGGTGGTTCTGGCCATGAGAAAATAATCCTAAGAATCCCCACCTACTCGAAAACATAGAAGGACTGTTGATTCAAATCACATCTTTTGTGTCTTATGTTTGGGACATCAAAACCTGTACGAATGAAAAAAATTATATTTAGTCTAATTGTGTTCTCGGCCTTTACCTCTAACTCTTGGTCCCAATGCGCAGGTGGGGAAGTGGAAGTGACCATGAATATCTATGTGGACTCTTGGGGAGAAGAAACATATTGGGAATTTGTTCCTTCGGGAAATGAATGTGGAGATGGAACCGTTGCTTTTGGTAGCAATGCAGAGGAAGTCGGTTGTTTCAATTCAATACCGATAACGGGCAATTATGGCTACCCAGATAATACAATGATTGAAGTAGGACCATGGTGTTTGACCATCGGCGACTCTTTTGATATGTATTTTGTAGACAGTTATGGAGATGGAGGTCTTGTTTTCGAAATTTTCTATGACGGAGCGCTTGCCGAAGTGTTTTATGGAAGTGGTTCTGGTAATATGTGGACGTTTACTGCCGGCATATCTGATCTTCCAGAAGCGGATCAACCCTGCCAAGGACCTCAGGTTCTTGTGGATGGCCCTTCGGTTTCTATAAGTAATGTGGGTGCCATTGCATCATTTGGAGAAATTCATCCACCAGATGCAGGCTGCAGTTTATATGGGGCCTGGTGTGAGTCGGGTGTAAGTAATTCTGTTTGGGCATGGTTTGTAGTACCGGATGGAGGTACTTACGAAGTTTCTACATGCAATGCAGGAACAACCTTCGATACTCAAATAGCCGTTTGGTCGGGAAATGATTGCGCCCAACTTCAGACATTCGAACTTATTTCATCTCAGGATGATGCCGGCTGTGGCGAAGGTGCGTACTTTGCTTCTACTTGTTTCGTATCTTGTCTAGATCCCACTGCCATTTATTATGTTCAAATAGACGGATGGGCTGGTGAAACGGGCATGTCCGAAATTACAATTACTTCATCCGATGCCGAGGAGAATTTGCAGGCATTCGTCAATAATGTAAGTTGTCCATTAGACAAAGGAGCAAATGGAAACGGATCTATTCAATCTTATATCGACGGTTCGGGCTCCAATTTTACTTCAGAGTGGACAGGACCTGATGGATTTTCGGCCAATACAAATTGGATATATAATCTCAATGCAGGTCAGTACTCAGTTATTGTAGAGTCTGCTTGCGGAACTATTTTTGAAGAAACCTATACCATTTCCGCTCCGTCGGGTTGGAATGTCAACTACAACGTTTCACCACCCGAATGCCCTAATTCTGAAGATGGTTCAATAGAGGTCATCGCTGCGGGTGCTACAGCGCCATATACCTTCGGTTGGATTGGACCCGATGGTTTTTCTGCCGAGGGACCTGTCGTTGATGATTTGGCAGCAGGCAATTATTCTTTGTTTATCTCCGACGATAGAGGATGTGAGTATGATCAGACAATAACCCTTGAGCCTGCAGGAGATTTTTCGTTTGATTTAGGCAACGATACCGTTCTATGTATTGGAGAGACTTATTTACTCACGGCACCTGTCGGCCTTTCATACCTATGGCAAGATGGCAGCGAGAATCAATTTTATAATATCTATGCAGATGAATGGGGTGTGGGTCAACATGTAGTCATATTGACGGCCGAAACACCGGAAGGATGTACATACACGGATGCATTCATTTTTTCAGTAGAAATATGCAACTCTATTGACGATGTTTCTTTCGGTTCTGCTCTTTTGTATCCTAATCCTACAAGTGGAATTATGAACATTGATAATTCGTCAGGACGTTACAGTAGTTTTTACATCACTGATATGAGTGGTCGAGTGGTAGCGCGCGAGACCAAATTGCAAACGGGCATCCGTTTAGTTGACTTAGATCTGGCTGGGGGGCAATACATCCTCCACATGGAAATAGGCAATAGCGAGGAGACTTTTAAATTTACACTGATCAAGTAATGACAAACATGCTTATAAACAGTCCAAAACTATTTAAAAGCATGAAGTAGTGAATGTTGTATTTCGATCGACTATGGGTGAATAGTGCTCATTAGCATTGAACTAGTGAAGATAGATAAGCGGTATTATAGTTTTACCGCCCTCCTCACTTGTTCTATGCCATCAATGATCAATGCACAATATAAATGCTCTTTGCCAATTGGGAGGTATTCCATTACACCTAGTGCAAACCCAATTCATTCTAGCCATCCACGAGTATTGTGACAATTTCTCGGGTTTGATTAAAAATGACAACTTTGGCTTGGCAACCCGTACCTATTGAATATGCAAAGGTTGTTTTTGAATTAAACCCACCATCCACATTGGAAATCTATTGCAGCGCTAACCCACTGTGATATCAAGGACTTTCTCGATTTTTATTCATGCTGCATGAATATACACCATCAAATAGAAATCTTGCGAGAGCACTTGCTATCTGTGGGGTTTAGCACTTCATGCCGAATCCCAATGCGGATTCTGGGTTCAAAAAAGTCGGACTCATATCTCCGACTTTTTTATTTGTGATTGAAAATCTGATATGTGATCATCATTTATATCAAGATGAGTTACGAGCCTGATTTTGCCTGGCCCGAAAGCAAATGCAAGTATGCCTTTCTCAGCTAGTGTGACCACTGCTTTTTTTGCATCAAGTCCCTTTCTTAATTGAAAAATAACAATGTTTGTGTCGATAGGCATGACCGATTCAACCCAAGAAAGTCGGGAAACAATTTCGCCCAATAGTCTAGCTCTTTGGTGATCTTCTTTGAGACGATCTATGTTGTTTTGGAGAGCATAAATGCCTGCAGCAGCAATAATTCCCGCTTGACGCATTCCTCCACCAAAAGCCTTTCTGCTTCTATGCGCTTTTTTGATAAATTCTTTTGAACCTATCACCATGCTTCCAATAGGTGCACCTAAACCCTTCGACAAACAAATGGAAATGGAATCGAACTCCTTACCATATTCAGAAGGAGAAAGGCCCGTGACAGCTAAAGCATTAAAAACCCTTGCCCCGTCAAGATGAAGAGCCAATTTATGTTCTTTACATGCTTTTGCTAATTCTTTGATCACCTGAAAATCATATACAGCACCTCCTCCCTTGTTGGAAGTGTCTTCTAGGCAAACCAAAGTACTCAAGGGTAGGTGAACATCCGCAGCATCGTTGATATTCGAAATTACATCCTGCCCGTCGATTCGACCTCTGTTGCCTTCAATCAATCTGACCGAAGCACCAGAATTTTTGGCAATTCCCCCACCTTCGTATAAATATACATGTGCGAGTGATGCGCAAATCACTTCATCGCCAGGTTGTGTATGAACCTGAATGGCAATTTGGTTGGTTTGCGTTCCACTGCTGCAAAAGAGAGCTGCTTCGTGGCCGAACATTTTGGCGGTCATTTCTTGCAATTCATTTATGGTTGGATCTTCACCAAATACATCGTCTCCTACCTGGGCTTCACTCATCGCTTGACGCATAGCCAAAGAGGGCTTTGTTACTGTATCACTTCTCAGATCAATGATTGTCATAAAAGGGAATTCGTTTGAGCAAAGGTAGTAGGTGATCTCTGCTCGCAGTGATTATCATCCTTAGAACATTCCGAATAGAGTAACAGAACTATTATTACTCTTCCTTTACCTTGCACCTTATTACGATACAATTTTTAATGAGATTAAATTTTATCACTCTCTTATTTTTTCTTTCATCTGTCGAAACGAACGCGCAACAAAAGTTTTGGGTGTTTTTTACCGACAAGGAAGGTGTGGAATTTGATCCTTATACTTATTTCGATGAGAAGGCCATTCAACGGAGGTTGCGAGAGGGATTGTCCATTTACGATATGTCAGATTTCCCTGTAAACGCAAATTATATTTATCAGGTAAAAATGTTGGCAGACAGTATTGGTGCTGTATCTCGGTGGTTCAATGCTGTATCTTCTTATATTTCTGATGATAAATTCTCTGCAATTGCTTCCTTGCCATGCGTTCTGAGGATGGAACCTGTGTGTGAATATCAGACCGAACTCAGTTCATCGGAACAAAATTGGGAACCGGATGAACCTGATTTAGAAAAAATAAGATTCGGGCAAATTGAGTCGCTAGGAGCATATAGTTTTCGCAAGCGAAATATTGATGGTGCTGGAGTTCGAATTGCAATACTAGATGCCGGATTCAAAGGTTTTCAGACAGCAGGACCATTAAAACATCTGCGGGAAAGCAATCGGGTAATAGCTACTTACGACTTTATTGGAAATAAAAAATTCGTTTTCGATTTTAGCGATCATGGTACAGAGGTCACAACCTGCGTAGCAGGAATCCTCGATGACAAACGTTATGGTATGGCCACCGGTTCCGAATTCTTGTTGGCTCGAACGGAAAGATCGCGAGGGGGAACGCGCACGGACGAAGACCATTGGATTGCATCTTTGGAATGGGCCGATAAATGGGGCGCAGATATGATCAATTCTTCATTGGGTTATACGATACAATTGTATTTCCGACATCAATTGGATGGTCAACACTCCATGATTTCGAGAGCCGCCACCATGGCAATATCCAAAGGTATCATGGTAATTAGTAGTGCAGGGAATGAAGGCCAATCTAATTGGGAGTTGATTTCAGTGCCTGCCGATGCTGACAGTGTTCTTACAATTGGTGCAATAGATCCGTGGACCGGCATGCACTCTGATTTTTCTTCGTATGGTCCAACATTTGACTTAAGGATGAAACCCAATTTGGTTGCATTTGGTTATGCTGTAGTAGAGCAAAATGGAGAAGAATATCTCGCAAGCGGCACTTCTTTTGCAGCCCCACTGGTGGCCGGACTTGCCGCTTGTATTCGTCAGCAAAATCCCAATTGGACATGTCAGGAGTTGTTTCAAAACATAGAGTGCTCAGGGCACCTCTACCCATACTACGATTATGCTCATGGCCACGGAATACCCAATGCTAAATACTTTACCGAAGATTATACTGAACCACTAAATTGTCCTGAGTGTTTTAAATTGGAGTATAATAAAAAATATGGATCATCATGGGAAGGTTATGGACCATCCTTGCGTGTAGAATTGGACACCCTCTGCCTTCAAGGCCTGATACCTGTGAAAATGGAAGATTGGGAGAACTTAGAAAATTATTCTGAAAAGGCCCCTCTTTGGTATTTTCATCTTGCCGAAGCCGATGGCTTTATTCAGCAATATTTTGTCGCAGAAGCTAGCAACGAGATGAAGCTTTTTTACCTTGATAAAATCCCGAACGACAGCAGAATACTGAGAATTTTTTATGACGGGCATCATATAGTAATACCTGTTTCACAAATTGCAATGAAAGATGAATAGATCATATTTTGGCAAAGGAAAAATTTCTTCATTGCGACAGAATGTATTGTCAATTTGCGTTTTGCTTTTTTTGAGCTTCTCCGCCTACTCGGTAAAAGCTCAAAATTATTTGCTCGAAAAGAAACCATACGAACAACTGTCGAGAAAAGAGTTTGGTCCAAATACGAGAAATTGGTGGTCGTCATACACAAAGTTGGGACCTCTGATTCCCATTTTAAATGATGATAGTTTGGGAGTACAGGAGAACTTCTCTAGTTGGTTGATGGATATAGGATGGAGACATAAATACAAGTTATCAAGCTCATTGAGCATAGGATACGATTTTGGATATGCTTACAATACATTTAGAATAAAACAATCTGAAACAAGTAACTTACTGTCCCCTGGATTTGTGAATGATAAGCAAGTACTGCGCACACACTCAATAACCACAAGTGCCTTTATTCGATTTAATTTCGGTAAAAAGAGAGGGAATACAATAGGTCAATACTTCGATCTTGTAGGTGAAATGAACTATCACTTTCGAGAAGAGTTGCTCACTAGAAACAAGGTGGATACGAATCAAGGCAATTTAGGTGAAACCGTCAAAAACGTTTCGATCGGTCTGCCTTTTGTTAAGAATTTTCAATATTTCGGGAGTGCTCGAGTTGGTTGGAATTATATAAGCATCTTCGCAAAATATCGGATGAGCGATTTATTTCGTCCCGTATTGGGCATAAACAATGGAAGAGAAGTTCCTCAGCTACCAGGTTTATTCATGGGAATAGAAGTGACCCGTAATTTGTAGTAAAATAGAATTCGTCTCGTTTGCATTGAAAACCAAGTAAAATTGACAAACTACTTTGCCATACTCGAACTAAACCCCAAAGCTTCGTCGGAGGAAGTAAAAAAGTCTTTTCGCTTCTTGGCAAAAAAATGGCATCCAGATAGAAATGATGATCCAGTATCTGCCAAAAAGTTCATCGAAATTACAGAGGCCTACGAATATCTGATGGACGACAACAGACGAAGCGTGCATGCATATATGCTTACAAGAATAGATAAAGTAGATGAAGAGCTAGAAAGAAAGGCAAGAATATATCAAGAGTGGTACAATCAACACGCACAGCGATCAAGAGAGCGGGCAGCAGAATACGCGCGTGGAGGATTCAAAAACTTTAGTAATAGTCCTATTTACAAGGCTGCAATGGCTGTAAATAAGTTGTACAATTATTTATTTTTGGCCTTCTGCATTATTGTGATTTTAGCTCCCATTGCAGGTTGGTACAACAATAATAAAGAACTGCGCGAGGAAGATCAACAATCTGTTTTTGTTTTGATTTTTCCTGTAGCATTAGGGTTGATATTTGCAGGCTTTGGATACTATTACTTATTTGTTTTGAAAACCGATGAAGATTGAAAATATGAAAAGATTTATAACTCTCCTTACAACTTTAAGTTTTTACTTCACTTCCTTGGCGCACGAAGGAATGTGGATTCCATCATTGCTAGATGCCGTTTACGACGATATGAAAGCATATGGTTTGAAACTTAGCAAGGAAGATTTGTACTCAGTCAACCAATCAAGTTTAAAGGATGCCATCGTTCTTTTTGGCGGAGGATGCACTGCCGAGATGGTCTCCGGCAGTGGTTTGTTGTTCACCAATCACCATTGCGGATACAGTTATATTCAGTATCATTCAAGTGTAGAGAATGACTATCTCACAGATGGTTTTTGGGCGAAAAGTCGTCAGCAAGAATTGTTGTGCGATCAACTCACGGCAACATTCATCGTGAGTATCGACGATGTAACAGATGCCATGAATAAGGGTATTGAAGCAATTATGAGCGCTCAAGAAATTGAGAAAATACGATCGGCAAACAGAAAAGAAATAGAAGGCGCTGTAGAAAAGAAAATGGGTTATAGCGCATACGTTCGTGCTTTCAATTATGGAAATCAATTTTTCCTCATGCGTACAAAAACGTACGCTGATGTTCGTTTAGTTGGCGCGCCTCCTTCTGTTATTGGCAAATTTGGCGGTGATACGGACAATTGGGTATGGCCTAGACACACTGGAGATTTTTCAGTTTTTAGAATTTATGCCGATGAAAACAATGAACCTATAGCATACAACTCTGAGAACAAGCCATACCAGCCTGCCCATTTCCTACCTATTTCTTTAGATGGAGTGAAGGACGGTGACTTCAGTATGGTCTATGGTTTTCCAGGTCGAACAGAACATTTTCTTTCAAGTTGGGCAGTGGATTTTATGGTCACACAGTCATTGCCTATGAAAATTGAAATGAGAGAGACCGTGCTTGCGGTATTGCAAGAAAAAATGCGTGCCAGTGATAAGGTAAGAATTCAATATTCGGCCAAACAATCGGGCATAAGTAACGCATACAAAAAGTGGATTGGTCAGTTGCAAGGATTAGATCAAATGGACGCAATCTGGATGAAGAAAAAAGAAGAAGTTGCCTTCAAAAGTAGAACAGTAAATGAAAGAGCCTTTGTGAATTATCAAGATGTGCTTCCAAAGCTAGAGAGTTTATATGCCTCGAATGCTAAGATGAACATGGCTAGAGAAGGCTTTGTGGAGTATATCAATTATGGTCCCGAAGTATTTGCCTTTGCGTACATGTTCAATTCCCTGCTTACTGAATACGACAAATTAGTATCTGAAGGAAAGCTGGCAGAAACGATTTCTTCACTCAAAGCAGCAGCTAAATCGTTCTTCAAAGACTTTGATATATCAACGGAAAGGGCGGTTTTTGAAGCCTTGACCCCGCTCTATTTCAAATGGGTAGATGAGAATATGGGTCCAATTGCTCTGGAAGCAGAATTCAGCAAAAAAGGTGGAAAGGAAATGTTGATGAAAAGAATGTATGACAAAGGTTTTTTTGTAGATTCAACCAAAGTGATGAACTTTCTGAATAACATCAATCCAAAGTCCTTCAAAAAGATCGCAGCGGACCCTGCTTTTAATTTGTCAAAAAAGATGTACGAAACTTATATTGCGGTGTTAAGACCAGCGTATACAACTTTCAACTCTGATTTGGAGTTTACGATGGGACGTTATGTAAAAGCAATTCACGACATGAATTTGCAAGATGAATATTGGCTTGATGCAAATTCAACTCTACGTCTGTCATTTGGAAAAGTTGAAGGAAGTTCACCGTTAGATGGAATGGAGTACAAGTATTATTCAACATCAGATGGAATACTTCAAAAGAACAAGCAGAAAAATCTTGACTTTGAGTTGAACCCAAGACTAAAAAAACTCTTTTCTGAGAGAAATTTTGGAGTATATGCCGATGGTGGTGAATTGCGAATTTGTTATTCAGGAAGTAATCATACAACAGGAGGCAACAGTGGAAGTCCTGCACTCAATGCCAATGGTCAACTTGTCGGAATAAATTTCGATCGTTCTTGGGAAAGCACAATGAGTGATGTCGTATACAATCCGGAGATTTGCAGGAATATCATGGTCGATATCAGATACGTCATATGGGTAATCGACGTGTATGCAGAAGCAGATTATCTACTCAACGAAATGAGACTTATAAAAACCAGTCCTGAAAAGGTGGAAACGCGCTGAGAATAATACTAAGCGAGAAAATAAATCACGAGAATTATTGCCGCAAAAAGCATGATGGCAAAAACTACCGGTCCTGCGATTTCATTTTGTTTCGCCTCTTGATGTCCGTGGTGATCGTGATTATCTGACATGGTTTTGATTTTGAGCAAAATTAGATTGAATTTCCTCAAATAGCCAAATGGACTTTAGGAAACCTTTAGCATTGATCTCAGAAATCCAAGAATGGTCGTTTTTTTTTGGCATCGTATCCACTATTGTTAACATTCCCTGTAGGGCATTTGCTTCTTAACCTCTATTACACTTACATTTGGCTATCAATCAGGTGTACGCGCTTATATGATTTTGAAGAGTTCAGATACTTTCCCTTCTGAAAACAGTATGGCAAATTGCTAAGTTCTGAAAATGAAACGTTTAGCAGTTTTGAAAACCAAAGATCTACTATATAACTGCCGAGGTGAAACTGGAAGCAACCTTTTAGCCGGATTGAGTGTTTTGACTTTGAACCTATTTGAAACCATTATTAGGAAATGTTGAAGAAAAAGTTATTTCTAGCTCTTGCCCTTCTGGGGTCTGCACTATCACCGTTCTCGCAGGTGATCATCAATGAGTTTTCCTTTGCCAACTACAGCGATTGGGCACAAGCCGGGGGCTGGGATCCTATCTATGAAGATTGGATCGAGTTCTACAATCCTGGCGGTGCGGCCTTTAGCCTTGAGGGATATTGGCTGAGTGACAATGCTTTAAATCCCCAGAAATGGGAAATTCCTGCCGGAGTGAGTGTACCTGCAGGAGGTTATCTGACATATCTCTGCACAGGTACAGGAGAGTTTGATCCAAACTTTTTGGGCTTCAACAATCGAAATACGAATTTCAAACTGACGCAAACGGATGGAGAAGAATTGGTTTTTAGCAATCCGCTAGGAACTGTTTTGGAATCCTATGATTTCGATGCTTTAACCCCAAATCAAGCAAATCATAGTTATGCCAGAGTTCCTAATGGCTCATCCACATGGGTAATTCATACAGATCCTTCACCCGATGCGGCTAATGTAGGAGGAACTTCAGGTACAAGTTATGCTGCTACACCTCAATTCAATACAGAAGCGGGTTATTATAGTGCTGCTATTTCAGTTTCCATTTCCACTACAGAAGCTGGAGCTACAATTTACTACACACTTGATGGAAGTCTGCCAGGTCTGGGTGATGCTGTTTATGGAGGACCTATCAATATCAATACTTCAACGGTAATTAAAGCCATTGTTTTTAGTTCAACTCCGGGCGTTCTTCCAAGTTTTACCGAAACAAATACTTATCTCTTGGGCGCCGATCAGCATAGTCTTCCGGTTTATGCGATTTCGGGTCCAACCCTCTCCGATGGAGCTTGGGGTGGCAATGAAGTTACGTGCATAGAAGTGTTCGCTGCAGACGGAACCTTCGTTACACAAGCAGATGGAGATTCCAACGAACATGGAAACGACTCGAATGCATACGATCAGCGAGGTTTCGACATGATAGTGAGAGATGCAATGGGTTACGACAATGAAGTTGCCTTTCCGGTTTTTCACCATTCAGATCGTGTAGGATATGAAAGATTGATTTTTAAAGCCGCTGCGAATGACAACTATCCTTATTCCAATGGCGGACACGTGCGAGATGCCTATTGTCATGAGCTTTCAATATTAGGAGACCTGAAATTGGACGAACGTACAACAGAGTACTGTATACTTTATATCAATGCCGAATACTGGGGAGTGTATGATGTCCGTGAAAAAGTAGATGATATTGATTTTACGGAACATTACTACGATCAACCAGAAGGTTTTGTGGATTTTATCAAAACTTGGGGGGGCACTTGGGCTGAATATGGCTCGCAAAACGATTGGAATGATTTGGTAAACTTTATTACTACCAACGACATGACTGTTCAGGCCAATTATGATTACGTGCTCACCCAATACAATACCATCAGTTTGATCGATTATTTCATTCTCAATGGATACGTTGTTTGTGCCGACTGGCTCAATTGGAATACAGCGTGGTGGAGGGGCAGACACCCTGATGGAGAGGCCAAACGTTGGAAATATGTGCTATGGGATTTGGACAATACTTTTGGTCATGGTGCGAACTATACCGGAATTCCAAATACGGGATCAGGTGCTGATCCTTGTAATCCAGAAAATCTGGGTGATCCGGGAGGACAAGGACACGTTCCTGTTCTGAACGCACTTTTCGATAACGAAGATTTCTTCTATGATTATGTAAACCGCTATGCATCTCTATCGAATACTATCTTCAGTTGCGAATCGATGATTGGTGTATTGGATAGTATGATCAATGTGATTCAGCCTGAAATGCAACGTCAGGTCGATCGCTGGGGCGGCAATTTTGCACAATGGGAAGCGAACGTTCAGGATATCAGAGATTTCATCAATGAGCGCTGTTCTGATGAAATCATTGGTGGACTTGAGGATTGTTATGATATTACAGCTTTAACCCTTACCGTGTATATCGAAGGTGTTGGCGAAATTGAAGTAAGTTCTGTGCCACTAGATCAATTTGATGCCAATATCAACGATCCATGGAGCGGAATTTTCTGGGCTGATGTGCCCATTGATCTTGGCCTGCTATCAGGTGAGTGCGGTTCATTCGCGGGTTGGGAAATTATTTCGGGTGACGGTGTGCTAGAAGATCCGAATGATCCGAACACAACACTTACGATCACTACCGATGTTACACTGCAAGCAACATTTGTTGTTTCGTCAGAATCAGTAACAGTTATGACTGATGTGTTCCCTGCAGGAGCCGGAGTTATTACACTTAATGGTACTGAGCAGGTTTTGTACCCATTCACCAACACTGTTGATTTGGGATCTAGCCACATGTTGTCGGTTACAGAAAATGAATGGTTTGAATTTGATCACTGGGAAACATTGAATACTTCACTCAATCCAAACGAGGATTTGATGGAGGTGAATTTCCAGTCATGTCTGAGCGATACCATTATTGCGATATTCAATGAGTTGCCACACTTCACTCTTTGTGTAGAAGTGCAACCAGCCGGAGCAGGCACTATCACCATGAACGGTGTGGCATTAGTAGTGCCTATGTGCGAGACTTTTGCCGGAGATGTGAACTACAATTTTTCTACTATTCCATCTGACATGTGGAGTGAGTTTTTACATTGGCAGTTGAACAATAATATTCTCACACCAGATGAGTTCAACACAAGCATCAGCTTTATTCTTGGAGCTAATGACACACTCATAGCCGTGTACAATGTATAT
This sequence comes from Flavobacteriales bacterium, assembly GCA_034439875.1. Classification (GTDB taxonomy): domain Bacteria; phylum Bacteroidota; class Bacteroidia; order Flavobacteriales_D; family Sanyastnellaceae; genus JAWXBG01. The sequence continues at coordinate 19,116 of JAWXBG010000108.1, read as the reverse complement.
GAGCACAGGACAATCACTGTGATGGTGGACCCTCCATATTCAGGTGTGGTGACTTTCGGAGACGGAATGAGTACAGATTATTCTGCTTCGGTAGAAGTAGCAGTGGGTGAAGTGATGCCATTTACAGCAACTCCAAATCCTTATTGGAACTTTGTGAAATGGGAGGCAGAAAATAATACGCCAAGTCCAAATAACTTGGATAAGCAAGTCACTTTTGTAGTGCAGAACGCCGATGTGATCATTGCTCACTTCGAGGCAGATCCGTTTGGTGTGTATATTCCAAATTCGTTCTCGCCGAATGGTGATGGTGTAAATGATATCTTCATTCCTCAAGGAACTGCAATAGATCCGGATTACTACACTCTGAGAATATTCAATCGTTGGGGCGAGAAGGTTTTTGAATCTATGGACATCAATAAACCTTGGGATGGAAGCCACCTCGGGGGTGAATATTTTGTTCAGGACGAAGTCTACATTTATTTCCTTGAACTGCGCTCCATTTTTGACGCCACGTACAAAGAATACACGGGACAGATATTTGTGTTCCGTTAGACACTGAAAGAAAGCACTTGAAAGGCCTCATTATTGAGGCCTTTTTTTTTGCTTTTCAATTCGGATTCTGGGTTCTAGGTATATCGTTTAGGTATTCGTAGTAGTTCAATTTCGTTTCACCCTATTGGCCTATAAAAGCTACGCTATGGGCATTTACCAATTCATGTATGCAAGATCACGCAGCGAATCACGCTGAAGATAATTCCAATGTGCATTGCTGGGGGATGATTTTATAAGCAGAATTGATATAAACTGGAGAGACTTTTCAATGACGAAATGCATCATTGAATACAGTTTTACAATTTACTCGATCTTCCCATCGATGTATAGTTCAGTATATCCCATAAAAAATTTCAGGATAAAAGCGCCCATAAATATGGCTGTGAGTATCAATTGAATTGTCCTCCAAGGCATTTTGATTTTATCATATCGCGTAATGATATCGAAAAAGAGAGAGACCATCATTACGAACTCGAGAAATATTAAGAGAGCCCAATTTTCTTTAGCACTTTCATAAAATGTGGTGAAGAAAGTAGGCAAATGTTCACCGAAAAATTTCGTAGGTAGATACAGGATATTGATGATCCCAAGAATGATAAGCACAAGGTAGATAAGCATTGGGCAAAAATAGATTAAGAATGCTTTGCTTGGGTAAGATTAGGCAGAGCTTTAATAATCCCGCAGTTAGTGGTCATTGTATAAAACGCCACAACATTTAATAATACCGTATAGGTATCTGCTATAGTCACAATACCGGTTCACTCCATTGGACTATAACAGCTACTTTGGCGGCATTTACCATTTCGTGCATTCAAGAAGCTGCAGCGCATTACCCAAAAAAAACTTCCAATGCGCAATGCGGCATGGACTATTTGATATTCAGAATGGGTAAAACCGAAAAGATAGAAAGCGCTTGATATCAAAGGGGGTTAGCGATGTAATAGATTTCCAAAGCGGATTCTGGGTTAAATGACGTTTTGGACTTCACCTCAAGTTCGGTGCTGGCAGATAGTCTAGTTCTTCGGAATCCTTCTTTTCGCCTGGCGCCAAAACGGTACTAACTGGTATGCCTATATTAGAAAAAGTCGGGACAGTATTTTTTCAATAGTAAATCATCATTGGCCAAATTGATGAGGTAAACAACGGCTATTTCAAGTCCACCGCGGCCATTGCTTGCGGGTTTGAGATTACTTGTGTTTATATCGTAACTCAGTCCCACTTTCCAGTCATCATACCTCATGCCGGCTACAATATATCCCGCATCTTTCGTCCGAAAAAAGAGACCTCCATAGACAGAACGGTATATGGATCTTTCATTCATAACCACGTAGTTTGCAAGACTGCCGATGTTCCACTCTTTGTATTTACCCTGAATAGAAAGAAGTGTTGAAGGTTGAATATCCCATTCGGCAGATAGTGGGATGTTGAATGCTGAACTAAAATTGATTCTTGGATCTAGTCGAACCGTTGTTATATCAAAGAAACTCTGCTGTGGAGTCATTAGGTTGTATAAACCAATACCAGATGTTGCTTTCCAACCTTCCGGAGAAGAGTATTCATGTGCCAATCCCAATGACAAATCCGGATAAAATCTGGAATCTCGCTGAAAGTTTTCGTTGGAATTAATACCGGGATCAAAGAATATTCCAGACCACTGATTGTCATATCGAAGATCGCTGTAGTCTATTCCTACAAAGTGAAATGAAAGACCTAAACCGGCCGAGAATATATGTTCCGGAGCATTTGTAAGTTCTTTGGCAAAAGCGCCGCTCAAATTTATCGCTGTTGTTTTAAGTCTTGAGTCTCCCGCTTTGTCATGGGAGAAACCGGCACCTATTGAAAGGTTCTTGAATTTTTTAATCAAATCCCTGCCATCTCCATGAATAGCAAAAGTGCTGTACGGAAGGGTTACACTTCTCCACTGTGTTCGTTGATTTCCGATGATCCGAATGTCTGCATCAAACATACCAGTAAGTCCAGGATTCAGATTGAATGGTGCATCACCAAATTGAGAAAAATGGATGTCTTGAGCACATACATTCAGTGTGAAAAAAAGGGAAAGAGTGATATACATGATTTTCTTCATGCGCTCTTATCTTATCACTGTTATGTTTCCCTTATCAAAATACTGTTGGCCTCCGTCGCACGTGGCTTCGAGGTAATACACATATACATCCGGGTCTACAACTTTACCTCTAAAAGTACCGTCCCAACCTTTTGCTATGTCTTTTGTTTCAAACACTTTTTCTCCCCACCGATCGTAAACAACAAAGTACAATTCAGTGATAAAATTGCCTCTCACATATAGCTTTTCATTTTGATTGTCGGCATTTGGAGTAAATGCATTGGGTATATAAATCGCAGGCGGTCCGCAAACAAAGTCCTCCACTCGAACTGTTACACAATCTGAATAGCTACATTCATCATCACTCACACTAACGCAATAAGTCGTGGTCTGGGATGGAGAGGCGGTCGGATTTTGAACAAAGGGGCTGCTTAATCCCGAAGAGGGCGACCAGGTATATTCGAATCCATTGGGCTCTGCGTTGAGTTGAATGGTCATGCCATCTAAGATCACACTCGGACTGGCACTAGCGGATACACTTGATCCATCAAGGGTTGAAATCGATATTTCTACTTCATCTGTAAATGAGCAGTTAAATGGTGTTATGCTTGTTACTTCAATTACTGTTTGACCATTTACAAGTACTTCTACTTGGGCCGTATTTTGCCCGCTTACAATCAGATTAGCCGGAGCCCATTGATAAGTAAATTCAGGATTGGGTTCAAGCACAAAAATCACAACGGTATCACCCTCGCATGCTGCGAAATCTCCTCCTATCATGGTTTGAAACGCAACAAGATTTATAACGACTTCTTCTTCAACGGTACATCCATTAAATGTAAGTTGAGCGTAGTATGTAGAAGGTTCATCAACAAATACTATAATGTCGGGATCAGTTGGACCGTCGTTTAGGATGTTGGAAAAATCAGGTAAATCACTCCAGATTAAATCGCCATTTAATGGGGAGTAAATAGCATCGAGATTTACTTCAGATGCATCGCAAAGAGTAGTATCATCAGAAATATTTAGATCTAAAACTGTAACTATTACAGATTGAAAAAGAGTATCTACACATCCGCCATGTTCAACTAAACATATATAGTCTGTGGAAACACCTGGAGTAAACGTTGGATTGGGGTCGTTCACATCTGACAAGTATAAGTCCGGTGTCCATGAATAATTGTAGTTTACATTGGGATCACTTGGACCAATTTGTTGCACATTGTCACTGCACAGTTGGGCACTTTGAAGTGTGCTAACGATGGGAAGTACAATTTCTATTTCTTTATACAAGGTGTCGGTGAAATTGCAAGTACCCGGATTGTTGACTACTAACATGATAATGAATTGTCCCGTTTCCGTATACTGATGAAACGGTTCGGGAATGTTGCTTGTAGTGTCATCCCCAAAATCCCAAAAGAAAGTAAGGCCATTAGAACTGGTATTTTCAAAGAAAACAGGGCCGTTCAAACAAGCGACAGGAGGCACCAAAAAGTCTGCTGCTGTGAGTGGCAATTCAAAATCGAACTTGAAGACTCCATTGTTGCAGTTGCTACTATTGTTGGTAGGGCTCCAAGCATCGGCAGGAAAAATAGGGAAGTCGTCATTACTTCCACATCCTGCACATACACTTTGGTACATAATTCCTTTGCGGTCAAATCGACTTGTTCCTCCATCTACGTGTTCAGCACTGGTGCCGCCTCCAAAGAAAGAGGCATATACAAGAGCGCTCGCATCGGCTTCTAACACCATGAAGTAAAAATCGCTTCCATTGGTTGTTGTTTGATATGCACCTGTGGTAGTTTCCATTCCAATTAAGTTATCTGTATTTGGATTGGAACTGGTATTGGTTGTACCACCCCAACCGGAGATGTAAATCTTTCCACAAACATCTACCAGAAAAGCGGTAGGCGAGAGGTTGGGTTCTCCTTCACCGGTTCCAAAGACAGTGCTCCAAATAATCTGATTCAAATTGCTGTTGAATTTACTTACCAGCATTCCGCTATTTGGTTCGTTGTAGAGAGCATTCAGAACAAAAAAGTCGTCGTCAGCCATGGTCTGTCCATACACATGCACGAAGTCTTCATCGTCTGTTTCTACGAAATATATTTGATCATATTGATTACTTCCGAAATAAGTTCCGGCAATAATCGAAGATCCATCTTCTGCTATGAGAAGGACCCAGCCGTCGGCAGTGCCACCGCCATAATTTGTCTGCAAACCACCGGAAGTGCCAGGGAAATTTGTGCTTTTAGTTCCTCCGCAGAAATAAATATTGTTGCTTGTGTCAAAGGCAACAGAGTAACCTGAGTCGTCGAGTGTACCACCAATGTAGGTGCTCCAAAGGATATCAGTTAAGTCGGGTGTTAATTTGAGCAAACACGATTCCTGAGCTCCACTGAGTGACGATTGGAGAGCATCGACCATTGGAAAGTCTGTCGAATACGTACATGTGGCAATGATTACGTTTCCATCCAAATCTATGTCTATTTCTCCTCTGAATTCATCCGCATAATTGAATTTCAGATTGGTTGCAGTATTTACACCATCATTACCGGATCCACCTATGAAAGTTGATCCCAATAAATCGGAACCATTGGCATTAAAATGAGTAACCACAATATCTGAACCGTTCACATAGTCTGCTCCAACACCCGAGGGGGCAAATATGTTTCCACCGTTCCATGTGTTGTCAAATGCGCTATTTGTGACAGGAAAGTCGGGCGAACTTGTAGTTCCATATACATAAAGAGTATTGTCTGCATCGCAAATCAGAGAATGTGGAAGTTCATCGTGTGTCCCTCCCAAATAAGAACTCCAAATCATGTAGGTTCCTGTCACATCATATTTCGAAAGTGCCATGTCTATGCCAGGAAGATTGCCCTGCCCATCTCCACCTGCCCATGTTTGCTGATATGCTCCGCTTGTCACCGGATAATCGTTGCCAAAGGCAGAACTGCCGCTATACAGATATCCTTCTCCATCGTAGGTAGCCGTGTATCCGAAATTGTCGGAAAATGAACCACTATAAGTAGAAAAAATGAGTTCAGGGTCAATGTATAAAGCTAAGGACGCATCATATCCTTTTGGAAACTTAAATGAAAGGGTTTGACCAATGAGAACATAATCGCATTCGACTAGATTTTTAGTTCCATTTTTTATTTGCCAAGCTATAGGTTTTTGTTCCCATACCTCTCCCATACTTAGTTTCACCGAAAGGCGGCCATTTTCAAGACTTATCTTTTCAACGTCGGTATAAGTCATACTTATGAGCGATGGGTCGGCTCCGGGTTTTAGAATAAAATCGTATTTGAGAAAGAAGTCATTTTGATAAAAGTGTAGATCAATGTTCTCGTACAAATTTGTTCTAGTAATGTCGGAGTATGCCCTGCAAGATCCTGCCCATGTAGATTCATCATTGCCCAAGAAATAGTTGTAATGCGTTTTTTGAATTCCGTGTGCTGTAGTATATGCTTCTTTATTACAACCATTAAATAGAACTCTGTAAACGTGTCCCTTTACTTTCATTTTGGAAGTTTTGTCGCCATTATGAGCGGCTGATATTCCGGAAAGATCGTAGAGGTGATAAGTCAGACCTTCGTTTTCTATAAAAACTTTGGCGTTTTGAGCTCCTACGGTATGGCTCACTTTATTGGGCCATTGACCTCTGTTTTCAATAAAATGAAAGGATGACTGTCCAAATGCACAATGCGAAAGACAGACAAGATAAATTGCAATGAGTATGGTACTATTCACGTCTCTAAAATAGCCACAATTTGAGTTATAAGCGCAATCCCGTATATCTGCAGGAATGGGCAAGTGGCATCTTTGTATTGACAGTGTTGCGAATGGTTAAGTTGCACAACAATTTTCAGTCAAAAAAAAGCGGCACTTGGCCGCTTTTTTGAAAATTTATACCGTTTGGATTTATGTTTAGTCCAATTTCGTTTGACTACATAGGCCTACAACGGATACTTTGACGGCATTTACCACTTCATGCTTATAAAATAGCTAGGACTATTTAACCCAGAATCCCCATTAGAGTGGTATAATGTACCGTTTCCTCAGGTTGAATCGCGGGAAACGGCCCGAATGAATTCATGTGATTGGCTCTGTTTTATAATTTGGTCGAAACGTGAAAGAGGTTTTTAAAGGTTCCCTTTATATTAGATCGCTGAGCTATTGTTTTGTTTGCGATTCGGGCGATAGATCGAATCTTTCTCCATCCAATCGGCTTCACCCATTTGTCTGATTTTACCAATGTTGCTATCTCTCCAGTAAATTCTTTGCAGGCCATTGCCAAAAGAAATCCACTTTCCTCGGGGCACCGTCACAGTGATTCTTATTTCCTGACATCTATAGGGATCACTAAGTGGAGTTGAGAAGTAGGTATCAAAATTTATGGAATCACCCTGTATGTTATAGTTATACTCGGTTTTTTCGATTAGCTGAAAAGCATCGGTTGTCGATGAACCATTTGATGTCTTTTCAAAAATTACCGAGTAGTTTTCCTCATCGGTCGATTCAAAATGGAGGTAAATAGGTTCGCCATAAATTCTGGTGTTTTCAGTTTCCTTGATCAACTCAAAGAACTCACGATCTTCAGATTCGATATCGAATAAGAAATGAGGGTTATCGAGAACTCCCACGTGCAGTGTATCAGAAGTGATATTAATTTCTTGAGTGGTTGTATTATCCGCATTTTTGGCGAAATTCTTACCAACATTTAGCCCTAAAAAGATACTAGCCGACAAACCGAGCAAGAAAAGAACCAGCAGCGACCAACCAAGACCCGGGATTTTGGTTTTTATACCGAGGAGAAGTTTGATACCTGCGTAAATGAGGAGGAATACTGGAGCGATAACCATTATTGATCCCGACACAACAAGCCAAGTAAGTGAACCATCGCCATTGAACAGCAATTTATCGGCATATGAAAGAGAGAAATTGTCGGACGCAAATGGACCGCCAATATTTAATCCTACGAGTCCACCGGTGATCGAAATGAGCATACCTAGGGCGATGATGGTAAGTAAACCACCAATTATTACCTCGAATACACGGCCTGTATTTTGACCAAACTCTCTGGCTTTTCCGGAAAACTCAGCACCAAATTTTTTGCTCTTGCCAGAGACGTTGGATTCGAATTTATCCATTTCATCTTTCACCATTTTGGAGATGTTCTCTACGGTTACAGGCTCTCCTTTCATCTGCAATTTCTCTGCTCTGGTTTTAGCAGCAGGAACTACAGCCCACAGGATGATGTATAGGAGTATACCTGTGCCACCGAAAATAACGGCAAGTACAAGTACGATTCGAGCAATGGAAGGATCCCAGCCGAGGAAATGACTCAGACCGGAGCATACACCCCCAATCACTGCATCGTCTTCATCGCGATAAAGCTTTCGGTTTTTACTGCGCATGTTGCCTTCTTCAAAATTGGTATGGGGATTCGACTTGGACTTGGGCTCAGAAAAATCGCCATAGTCTTCAGGGTTACCCATGATGGTGATCACTGAATCAATATCACTAAGTGTAAGTGCAGTTTTATTTTCATTCAGTTTTTCTTTGAGCAGTTCTGCCATTCGAGCTTCGATATCAGCGGTAATTTCTTCGCTTCCTTCATCGCTAGTGAATCTACTTTTCAGGCGTTCCAGATAATCTTTCAATTCATTGAAAGCATCTTCTTCAATATTGAATACAACCCCGCCGAGGTTGATGGTGATGGTTTTATTCATGACTTAGTTGGATTTTGTGGTTTGGTTAACGGCACTTGCGAGTTCATCCCAAGTTGTCTTAAGTTCATTCAAAAAAATCTGTCCGGTCTCTGTGAGCCGATAGTATTTTCTGGGTGGACCTTGCGTGCTCTCTTCCCAACGGTAGTTCAGTAATCCGTCGTTCTTGAGTCGGGTGAGAAGAGGATATAGAGTTCCTTCCACCACGATCAGTTTTCCTTTCTTCAGCTCTGCTATTATGTCGGAAGGATAAGCTTCCCCTCGAGCTAAAACCGAGAGAATACAAAACTCCAGTACCCCCTTTCTCATCTGCGCTTTTGCATTTTCGATATCCATGTTGCATCGTTTTATTCGTTTGTATTGGAATTCACCTTACACAAGACGGAATTTCATTTTGAAGGAAAGTTCCTTTCCGATCAAAGATGTGTCTATTTCGACATTTTTTCCATCAAGTTTTTCTTTTATGTAATGACTCAATAGAGTTGAGTTGCTTTTTACTTCAATTACCGTGAGTTTACCATTCTCATCGCAGCTCGCTTTAATATCGGCGTAGTGAGATTGGTTTTCACCAGAAGATTTCAAGAACTCGGGATATTCTACTGCGGTAGATATAATTTTTGAGAATTCTGTCATAACGCTTGGGGGTTCTTTCGCAAAAGCTCCCGCTGCGGCAAGCATTAGGATGGCTGCCACACCAACTACTCTCAAAGAGATGGTGAGCGGATTGGGGATGTGTCTTGTTTTCATGGGTTGAGTGTTTAATCAAGTAAATGGTTTGACCTAATAAATAACGATGCAAAGATGTGGTCAAAAGATTGAACTATGCAATACAGAGTACTAAAATAATTTGTTAAAATTAATCAAATTCATCACAAATGTCTATAAATCAATAATATAAATGTAGATCGAAAATCTATTATTTCAATGAACGGACATACAAGGGACGATGAAGTCAGGGAATTGTTACTCCACGAATAAGGAATTAGACCGTGGGAAAGGATCTGTTAACTCAGCTTTTGTAATTTGAATCTATTACATCACTGAAAGTCTTTAATGACTGGCGCTTCACGGCAATTTCAACTGCAAAATCTGGGTTTGATTGTTACTCCTCCAAATGGATTTCTCCGACTTATACCGTTTATCCCGCATTCCGCATTAGGGCAATTTTTGTAGAATGCTTGCGGGATTCTCAAATCTAAGCGATAGAATACTGCATTCAACGGCAAAATTAGGGTGCAATTTTTCTATCGCTTGATTTGGGTTTATGTATCTGTAATAGTCCAATACTATTTCACTTCATTGGCCTATAACAGTTACTCTCAAGGCATTTACCACTTCATGCTTATAAACCCAGAATCCGCAATGGAAATCTATTACAGCGCTAACCCCCTTTGATATCAAGCACTTTCTCGATTTTTATTCTTGATGTATGAATATACACCATCAAATAAAAATCTGGCGAGAGCACTCGCTACCTTTGGGGTTTAGAGCTTTATCGCGACTTCCAATGCGGATTCTGGGATAAAATAGTTAGGACTCTTTAAAAGACAGAATTGGTATTAAGGGGCTAGTTTTCTCGGAATGAATGAGTAGAATATTTCGAACGAATTCAGATTCTGGCAGTTAGAAACCTCTCCTCAGATTTGAAAACCAAATCTTTATAACTAAAGCAGAGCAGAATAATGAAGTGTTCATCGAACAAAAAAATACATACGTCTATCAGAAATTGATATAGGTATAATTATCGAAACTACTGGAGGTTCTTTCCGTTCAATTGATTCATAACCTGTTAAGCAATTATAGTACTCCCCTTGCAAGGAGAATCAGATTCACTTAAACCTAGGAGCCATGGAATATATTTCAAAAATCCCCCCGATCACTTGGAAAAAGATCACAATCTGGCTTATTTCTATTGTTTCGGTCTGGTTACTGGCCAAACCGTAAGTCCACAGGAGATCTCTAGCTTTCCATTAATAAAAACGAATTGATCTGCTTGCGGAGCAATTTTTTATTGAAAAATCGTTATTGTTGTAATCTTTTTAGGAAATTTTTGAAACCTTTTTGGGTAAGGGGGCGTTCAAATGGATGAACTAACCATTCGGACTAATCTTACTTTAAACAAATTCACATGGAATCAACCACAAACCGGCAGCATGCCGTATTACAGCGTTTAATTATTGTTTTTCTAGGACTTCTCACTGTTGGTGTATTGCTTCAATCGTGCAGTTCGTCGCATGCAACATGCGCAGCATATGATGAAGTGAAAGTTGAAGAAGCCGCGAAGTAATCCGGTTTAGATAAAAAACACCCTCTTGACATAGACCGCTTCGGCGGTCTTTTTTGTTGCAAAAATTTTCTGGGATTCCAACATAATTTATCCTAATGCGAGAAATATTTGAATAGCCTCTTTTGCGGCCTTTACATCGTGGACCCTCAATATATTGGCACCCCGCTGAAGTGCAATCACATGTGCCGCTGTGGTACCATTGAGAGATTCGTTGGTAGGAGCAGAGATAATGTGCTGAATCATTTTTTTTCTCGAAATCCCTACGAGGAGTGGCCGATCGAGCACATGGAAAGCGGATAACGACTGGAATAAAATCTTGTTTTGCTCAAAATTCTTTCCAAATCCAAATCCGGGATCAATCACGATATCCTTTATTCCTCTCAACGAAAGCTCATTAATATGTCTTGATAAAAACAGTATGATCTCTGAAACGATGTGCTCATATCTCGGATTATGATGCATGTCGGATGGTTGTCCCTGCATGTGCATCAAAACATAGGGGACTTTGAATTCGGCGATCACTTCAATCATTTTCGGATCCAATGTCGAAGCAGAAATGTCGTTAATCATGTCAGCTCCGGAAAGGATAGCTTGTCTTGCAACTGATCCATAAAATGTATCTACCGACAAGATCGCTTCTGGAAATACCTTTCTAAGTTCGATTACAACATTCCCAAGACTCTCTGTTTCTTTGTTTTCATCCAATAGAGATGCTCCCGGACGTGTACTTTGGGCCCCAATATCCAAGATTCTAGCACCTTCTGTGAGCATCTGACCAGCTTTGTCAATTGCACTTTGCACAGAATTGACTCGACTTGCTTCGTAAAATGAATCTTCGGTGATATTTAGGATTCCCATTACCACGGGACTTTCCAGTGAAAATAGCTTACCTCTGAAATTGAGGGTTTTAATTGTTGTTAATGGCTTCGTTGGAATCAATTGAAAAAGTGTTGGCGGAATAAGCTCCGGAGGCTGCAAATTTGCCTGAAATTATGTTAGTGACAGCAATAGAAAAAACTTCATCGCAATATGACAGGGCAACATCTGTCTGTCGGTCCCTCTTTTTGAAGAAAATGAAGGACTATGGCAGTGCGTGGCGAGTGCTCAGAACGAGTAGTCTAACGGACCAAATATTCATAAAAGCACAGCGCATTCGCACCCTCGCGGAAACGGGCGAAAACAAAGTAGGGGAGGGCGAGCGAGATGAATTTATCGGAATACTCAATTACTCTATTATGGCCCTTGTGCAGATTAGACTTATTGGTGATAATCGCATGGAACTTCCAATCGATGAAGCCACAGTGCTATATGATTCGGAATTGAAAGCGACAAAAGACCTGATGCTCGCAAAAAATCATGATTACGGAGAAGCGTGGAGAGATATGCGAATTTCATCTTTTACGGATCTTATTCTCATGAAACTTTTGCGCATAAAGCAGATCGAAGACAATAAAGGGAAGACCCTTGTAAGTGAAGGAGTGGAGAGTGGGTACAGAGACATTGTCAATTACGCCGCTTTCGCTTTGATTAAAATGGACGAAGAACAAATGTATAGTGAATGAAAAGTGAATTCACATTTCATTGAACATAGGTGAATGCATATTTGTAACCAAACAAACACAAAGAAATAAGAGTATGAACATCTTTCTCATGATTTGCAGGATTTTCGTTGGATCCATTTTCATCATTTCTGGTCTAATTAAAGTGAATGATGCGATTGGATTTTCATATAAACTGTTGGAGTATTTCAGTTTCAAAGCGCTCGATTTTACGTCACTCGAACCATACGCCCTGGAGTTTTCCATTTTTATTGCAATAGGTGAAGTCTTGTTGGGAGTTGCTGCACTGCTCGGTACCTGGCCCAAATTCACTTCAACAATGTTGTTTGCATTGTGTGTTTTCTTTGGATGGCTTACCTATTACACTGCAACATGTGAACCCAATTCTCTTAAAATATTTGCTGATGAGGCAGGCAAATACTACATCGATAACCCTGATTGCGTAACCGAATGCGGCTGCTTTGGTGATGCTATCAAATTCACTCCGTGGCAGTCCTTTACAAAAGACATGATATTGCTCGTGTTTATCATTCCCTTCTTGATTGGAGCATGGATGAACAGACAAAAGTTGAACAACGGCAAAGAGGATCTAGCTATTGGTATCGCCTCTATTTTGTTTACGGCCGGATTCTGTTTTTATATGTTGGGCTGGTATTTCCCTGTAACTTTTGTGGCCATAGCTTTTGCCATTGGAGTAGGTATCAAATGGATCACCAAAAAGAACGTTTGGCTTATGGCCTTGGGAATTCTTGTTTTGTCTTCCTTCACGCAATACTGGACTCTAGAACATCAGCCGATCAAAGATTTTCGGGCTTATGCAATCGGTCAGAATATCTTGGAAAACATGAAATCAGCGCAAGAGTTGGGCCTGGAGCCTCCGCAAAAAATGGTAGTGTATACATTGACCAACAGCAACACAGGTGAAGTGAAAGAGGAGAATGACAAAGATTATCTAGAAAAGAAAATATGGATGGATACAACATGGGTTATCAATCCTACAAAGACGAGAACTATTACTGTTAAAGATGGATATGAACCAAAGATCATGGACTTCTCTGTTTATGATGCTGATGGGAATGATATTCGTGAAGACTTTTTTAACATGGAAAAAGTGTTTTTGATGATTACGTGGAACATTAAACCCGATGAAAAAGGAATTTCCGATGGTATAGATGTTAGTCACATTGCAGAAGTGAATGCCTTTGCCAAGAAAGCCGAGGAAAAGGGAATTCCATTTTATGGTATCACCTCCGCGGATTGGGAAACGATAGAAGAGTTTCGTCATGACAACCAGTGTGCGTTTCCATTCTTGCAAGGCGACATGAAAGTGCTGCAGACAATGATTCGCAATAATCCGGGCATCATGTACTTTGAAAAGGCTACGGTAGTGAATAAATGGAGTGCCGGAGATTTGCCCGAATTTGATCAAGCCCTTCCACAAGGATTTAAGCCTTAAGGGTGGGACTGTATTTTTTGAAAAAGGCGGCTTATGGTTTTCTAGTACTACTGGGAGCCATTACGTTTGTTTTTTTTCTTTTCAACATGGCTCCTGGCGATCCGGCTAGAGAAATAGCAGGTGAAAACGCCAGTATAGAAGTCATTCAGGATATTCGAAGAAAGTACGATTTAGATATTTCTGTGGGTAACCGATACATTATTTATCTGAATGATTTGTCGCCGCTTTCTATTCATAGCAAAAATCCGGAAAGCAGGATTTACTTTGATCCCGCCGAATACGAAGGAAGAACGATACTGAATTTGTCAGATCAAAAGAGTTTATGCATCAAGAAGCCCTATTTAAAGCGCTCTTATTTTTCAGATAAAAGTGTGAGTGAAATACTTTCTGAGGTAATACCCGGCACCTTCGTTCTTGCTATATTGTCCATTGTGCTTGCATTGATTATCGGACTTTTTCTTGGAGTCATTGCCGCCATAAAAAGGGACAGCGCATTTGATCGATTCATATTAGTTGTATCCGCTTTGGGCATGTCGGGCCCATCTTTTTTTATGGCCATTTTAATTGGATGGGTGGGAGCAGTGCTTTGGTTCGAGACTATCACTTTGCCGCTGTTTGTAGTTGTTGGATTGTTGGCTTTAATCGTATTCGCAATATTAGGCCGGCCGCGTAGAGTAGTTACACAGGCCATTTCATTGATCGTTATTTCATGGTTTGCTGGAATTTTGATCGAGTATTTTTTCGGACTAAAGTTGGCCGTTCTGCACTATGGCTTTACGCTTCCAGGTACCGGATTGCCTTTGACAGGAAGTCTTTATGAAGTGGATCCATGGGAAGGAAGAAAGTTGGCATTATCGCATCTCGTATTACCAGTAATCACATTAATGATTCGTCCACTGGCAGTAATTGTGCAGCTCACACGCAGTTCTATGTTGGATGTATTGAATCAGGATTTTATCAGAACGGCTCGGGCCAAGGGACTATCGGAATTCAACGTAGTATTTCGTCATGCGTTGCGCAACGCCATTAATCCCGTATTGACGGCAGTATCCGGATGGTTTGCTTCACTTTTGGCAGGAGCAGTATTTGTTGAATTTGTATTTGGCTGGAAGGGCCTTGGTCAAGAGATGTTTACTGCGATTGAGAAACAAGACTTACCCGTAGTGATGGGAGGAGTCATTTTTATATCATTCACTTTTGTATTGATCAACGTGCTAGTAGATATTCTTTATGGAGTGATTGATCCGCGGATACGGGGGTAGGGGCGGGAACCGATATTTAATTGAAGGCAGTGATAAGCAAATTGGGATAGGTTGCTGAACGAATTCAATGTAGATTATTTATGTCTTTATATAATTGAATTAGAATCCCAATTTTGGGTCTTTTCTTTACTGCTTTGATGAGATCAATAATTGTTAGCCCGATTTTAGAGTAGTTAAAAAATAAAATTTTGAAAGACTTTATCGAAACCCTTTTAGGCAGCGGACTCGCATTTTTAGGATCATTGGTCCTTGTCAATTTCGAATTGAAGAAGCATAGAACGGAAAAAGCGAAGGAAGATTTGAACAAGAATCTAAATATTCTGAAGTTTTTTCGGGATCGACTGGAGGAATCTCAGAAGGAATTTGGTGATCAATGGAAATCGTATTGCGAATACTACGTTATGTAAAGAATGTATTCGTTTGATGATGCACCGTTTTATTATACGAGATTTGGAGCCATTCCAAGATTATTAAATATAAGTACTCAGGAGTACGCTTTGGCTCTATTGAATCTTTCTACTGAAGGTCAAGATGCCTCAGAAGTATACAGGGAATGCTACAATGTTTTAGATGGTTCAAATAAGTTGATTCAGGAATTGCGCAGATTGAATTCTTTGAGAATGGAAGAATCTAGAGATGTTGGAGTTAGAGTATCGAATAGAATGAACAAATGTGCAGATAAGGTATCAACTCTTCAAGGCAAGATTACCGTTGAATTTGAGGAAAATCCAAAGGAAGATTTTTGTCGGATATTTTGTCAGAAATTTTTGTCAGATTTTCGAGACCTAGTAAGTTCAGGACGGATGGATTTGGGGAATTGTTCCAATTTCTGTCTGGATCAAATTAATCAGATTCTTAATTTTGAAAATGATATGAAATTTATAGATGTTCTTTTGGATTTAAAAAACTGTCGTGTTCAAATCAATAACTTTAAAAGGAATCAGGAAAAATTCCTAGACCAGATAGATCATTATAGAAAGGATTATGAGAAACTGAACGAAAAACTTGAAAAAAGTTGCACGGATGTAAATGCCATTATATGTGGAAAGAATTGAATTTACCGCAGATTCAGTTGGTTCACTCGTCATCGCTGAATAAAATTCAGGTACTTGATTTGCCCTCACACATTCATATCCTATCATTTTTAAAGAATATTATCTAATCGAGGCCGTGTAAGGACATATTATTTTGATTGCTGCGTATATGGTTTACAAGGTAAGGAAAAGGTTTAGATCACTCATAACGACATCTCGTTAAGAACCAATAATTGAATTATGCTACGATGACATTTTCTGATTGACTTTGCCCCACAAATTGGACAATGAGATATTCGTGAAAATCTCCTTTTTTAATATTATTCCCAGTGAACCTAGAACGTTGTGAGCTCCTTTAGCATTCCAAAATATCTTCGATTGATTGAAGTATCCTCCCAAGACAATGCACATATTTTCCATACATGTAAAATTCATTTATTTTTGTGTAAGTCTGATTGGTAAAGTATATCAGAACTATTTGTTTCATGAAATAGCTTGGATGCAACCCTGAACTGCATTGTATAATCATTCGAATTTGAGTTGTGAAACAGCAAGATAGATCCTAGTTGGCATGCCATTCTTCATTATTTTCATATGCCCCAATCATTTCGTATATCTTGTCAAACCGAAATGGAAAATCGGAGTTATTCCTCATTTCAATATTGAATTCTTGTGCCTTTTAACCCCTATTGTGAAAAATGGGGAGAAGTCCTTTCAAACAGACTTCTCCATTCATAACGTATAATTGCAGAGTAGGAAAATCTTACAGAACGACACAACAAAAGTCCTAATTTAGGATCATTAAAAGTGAAATGAAGTTTAGGATGTGCTTTCATAACGACTGCTGTATACTCAAAGCCGAGTAACTCTTTTTGTAGCTCACTGGCAATTGTACCGATTACTATTTTTTTGAGAATCATCAATGATTTTAATCCAAATATGGATTGAACGTGTTATTTCTATTCAGGAAACGAAAAAAAATAAAGGAGGATGGTCATTTAGATCATTCTCCTTGTGCAACTAAGTTATCGCTTTCACGATAGCAATTATTCCGAGAATGAGAGCCGTTCCAATCAAAATCTCATTGAGAGTTTAGCGGTGCGACCTTCAACTTTAACACATGCATTTCGATAACACAACTGTGTAAAATCTCTATCCATAAGATAAAATATTAAAATTAGAAAAATCCCTCACGTAACCCCGGAAGGTATCAGGACATTTGAAGTCATGAATTATTTTTCTTTTCTGACTCCTTTGTGCGGAGCACCATTTTGGTTCACATCAAGGAAGCTACCGGTTTCAGTATCCCTTTTAACCCATTGATCGGTTTTAGGATTGAATACCTGAATGCGTTCTATGACAGCACCATTGCGATGGCCATCACCTTTAGGTGCATTTGTTGCCATGGGTAATAAGTATTTGCTCGCATGCGCTATTTAAGACTGAGGCGCACATGCATTGGTTTAAGGAACAATATACAGGCAGTATGCCTATTTCCGCAGACGAAAGCTGGAGACACCAATCAAAAACTTTCATCTACCAAAACCTCGTTCCGGAGGCTTTGGTATTTTATAGAGCCTTCAACTCAAAAGCAAATTCATAATTTATCAATCCTTTCGTTTTTTGATTCTCAATCCACCCCTTCTCTTTATGGCTCGTTTCCACCAGTGCAGGTCGCTTCAATTTACCTAGCGTACCAATAACATACTCAATTGTTTCCAATTCCTGCTCAGTGAACAGTTCTGAATTAAATGGATGATCACCTCGCTTTTTGAATTGTTCACCTGAGTTACCGCCAGGGAATTGTGTATATACCACATCAAAGAAGTCTTTTGTTGCCAATTCGTCAAATACCGTTTCAAATCGTTTTGGAACCGGCCCCATTTGAATGGCGGTATAGCGACAGCCAGTTATTGAAACTGCATGTCTTTTATAGTGAAGGAAATCAGCATAAAAAAGCAGCTTATTCAACTGCGTTTTCCAAGGTTCAAGTTTTTCGGCAAATCGAATAATCAAATGTGCGAAGCGTTCCATATTCGGTTTGCGGTAGCCTGTAAGTTCGCTCGGTCTGATGTGATCTGCGAAATAATCATCCACATTTATCCATTGAAGACCATCGCCTTCTTTTTCCATAAATCGATTGACACGATTTAAAATTTTATATCGTGCATCTTCATCAATGGATTCGCAAAGAAGAATAAGATCTTTGAATTTTTTAGGATCTTCAGCCATCTGAATCAATTTACCATTGGATTGACTTGGAACCTCCCCTGCCTCATATTGCCTGTATGAATTGGCCCCAAAACCCAATATATCCGACATTTTAGAAGCGGGAAGTTGGTATTTCTCGCGTATGGCTTTGATCTCTTCAGGAAAAGGCAAATGGTGTTTTGACCGATACTTATTCAATAACTGAGTGTAATTGAGTTCGTCGAGTTCTGTAGTTGTATATTGATACTGCCTTTTATCATCTTGATAAAAATGAAAGCAGATATCAAATTCTTCTTTGCGGAATTCTATCGTACGCATTTCACGCTTGATTTCCGGAGAGATTAAGTTTGTTTGCCTTTTCATTTGTTCTCTTTTTTCAAAGTATAATTCATTGAATGTTCAGCCGGATGAAACGATATACAGATAATGGGATCATTTTTACTTCCCAATGAAATCTTAATGTACAATTCTATAGATTGTAACCATTTTCCAAATACCCACATTTCTCCCCATCCATTCATTTTGTCTTCTAGCGGACCTTCTGAATAGTCATTCGCTTTCAATGATTCAATCACCTAAATGCGCTGCAGTGGGGTAATTTCAATCTGTGCAAGTGCAAGTAGGTTTTTACCCCAGTCATCCAAAAAGCGAATTTGCCATATCCGCATTTTGAGGTGCAATGTTTTCAGAAAGGATTCTACTTCCGACAGTTTTGCCATAGAATACTAAATTACGGAAATGTTCAGAATACAACTATAAAGTTAAAAAGATATTTGAATTACAATAAAAAATCAACTAAAAAGTGGTTATTTTGCCTTTGAACACAGCTATGTAAATATCATGAATAATCGGCTAGTAAGATGCCGTTCCTACGGAACTGGGATGGTTTGAGGAATGTATTGTGAATTTTGTATTGGAACTAGTAAGATGCCGTTCCTACGGAACTGGGATGGTT
>JAWXBG010000107.1:0-12751 GCA_034439875.1 Flavobacteriales bacterium | reverse complement strand
TAAAGACGCTCGCCTTTCACGCAAAGTTCGCAGAAGGAATTGCACGCAGAGAACGCAGAGGCGATTTGAAATTCCAAATTCCAATAATTGGACTCCAACTGTTTTGTCAAGGAATCCACTCACAATGTGTTGTTGATCACAGGTTTTTTCTTTTCTATGCTCATTGCTTCTTAGGTCGATATTTGTCTTACCATATTTTAATGCAAAAATGAAAATTGGAATAATCGGATCGGGGGCAATGGGTAGCGGAATTGCACAAGTGGCATCGCAGTCGGGACACTATGTAATCCTAATCGACCAGTCGCAAAGCGCTCTTGATAAATCTGCTGTGCAGCTCTCAGAGACCATGTCGAAATTGACAGCCAAAGGCAAATTGACAAAGGAAGATGCTGAATTAATCCAATCTCGCATCATCCGCAATACGAATATCGAATCTCTTTCTGATTCTGACTTAGTGATTGAAGCCATTGTTGAAAATCTAGAAGTAAAGAAAGAACTATTCGGCAAACTAGATCAAATAGTAAAGGGAAGTTGTGTGCTCGCTTCGAACACGTCATCATTGTCTATCACAGCTATTGCCTCTTCAAGTAAAACTGCTTCACGCGTCATGGGAATACACTTTTTCAATCCGGCACCTCTGATGCCGTTAGTTGAAATCATTCCTGCATTGCAAACCGATGCTTCTCTTGTAGCAAAAATGCAGTCGCTGATTACAAGCTGGGGTAAAACAGTTGTTATCGCCAAAGACACTCCTGGATTTATAGTCAATAGACTTGCCCGTCCATTTTATGGTGAAGCTTTGCGTATTTATGAAGAGGGAATAGCTTCTATATCGCTCATAGATATTGCAATGCGCGAACATGGGGGATTTAAAATGGGTCCTTTTGAACTCATGGATTTAATTGGAAACGATGTGAATTACGCCGTTACTGAAACTGTTTTTAGGACTATGTATTATGACCCACGTTATAGGCCAAGTATTACCCAGTTAAAAATGACTGAGGCAGGATGGCTAGGTAGAAAATCTGGAAAGGGATATTACGATTACAACTCACCCGAAACGCATCATGCCGATAGAAATCCGACTCTTGAAAAACTAGTATTTGATAGGATTTTGGTTATGCTCATAAATGAAGCATATGAAGCATTACATCTTGGTATTGCTAGCTCAAATGATCTTGATATATCAATGATTAAGGGAGTGAATTACCCTAAAGGACTTCTTCAATGGGGTATTGAAATAGGTTTGAATAATGTGGCCACAAAACTCGACGAACTTTATCGTTATTATGGAGAGGACAGGTATCGCTGTAGCCCGGGAATTAGAAAAGCAATATCGAATGTCTGAACAAACAGAGAACTTCCACGACGAGATTCAAACTTGTTTGAGAATCCTCAAAGAAGGTGGTGTTATTGTTTACCCTACCGATACCATTTGGGGAATTGGATGTGATGCCACGAATGAAAAGGCTGTTGAGCGCATTTATCAGATTAAAAAGAGGGTTGAATCTAAATCTCTAATTGTTCTGCTCGACGATGCGACCAAACTGAACAGATATGTTCGAGATTTACCCGAAGTTGCTTGGGATCTACTTGACAATTCAGACAATCCGATCACTATTGTCTACTCAGGAGTGTTAAACCTTGCCAAAAATGTCTTGGCGGCAGATGGCACGGCAGGCATTCGTGTGACCAAAGATTTATTCTGCAAGCAGTTGATTCACAAGTTTGGAAAACCAATTGTTTCTACGAGCGCAAATATCAGCGGAAAACATTTCGACGGGCGATTCGAGAGTATTGAGTCTGAAGTTTTGGATGCCAGTGATTATGTAGTTGGTGTGCATCGAAACAGACCAATCGGCAAGCCAAGCACTATCATAAGGCTAGAAAGTGGGGGCAAATTTGAAATTATTCGTCCCTAAACCAAAACGTACATTTGCAGTCTTAGACCTTAAAATCATGACTAGGAAGTTCTTCATTCTATTTATCGTTTTATTATTCTTTTCGGGCCAAAGTGCCTTTTCTCAAGGTGGCCCTGGTAAGGAACGTCGTGGCGGCGGTGTTGGAAAGTTTTATGGTAAAGTCCTAGATGCGAATACAAAAGACCCTTTGGAGTTCGCTGTTCTGCGAATGTTTCAAACTAAAAAAGACAGCCTGGGTAATCAATCTCAAAAGGTAGTTGGTGGGGCCATTACCGCTAAAAATGGAGACTTTAGTGTGGATAATGTGCCGCTTAATGGGATACTCAATCTTGTTGTTTCTGCCATCGGTTATGATTCGCTAAATGTCCCTATTCAATATACTCCTGGCACCAGTTTAAAAGACGTTGGAAACCTTCTGGTAGGTGAAGGAAATACTACACTTCTAACAGTAGAAATTGTTGAGGAAATTGAAGGAATGCGCCTCGATATTGACAAAAGAGTGTATAATGTCGATAAAAACCCTGTAAATGCTGGCGGTACAGCAGAAGATGTGTTGCGCACAGTTCCTTCCGTACAGGTAGATATGGAAGGCAACGTGGCATTGCGAGGGGCCTCTCCCACCCTATTCGTAGATGGCAGACCTACCACTTTGACGATAGATCAGATTCCTGCTGATGCCATTCAAAGTATCGAGGTAATCACCAATCCAAGTGCGAAGTATGACGCCAGCGGAGGAATGAGCGGCATCATCAATATTGTAATGAAGAAGAATAGATCCATGGGTTACAATGGAAGCATCCGTGCTGGTGTAGATAGCCGAGGACGAATCAATTCAGGGATTGATCTCAACGCCCAAGAAGGGAAATTCAATATTTTCTTGAGTGGAAACTTCAACCAACGCAGGAGACGTGGAGATGGTTTCACAACCAGACTCTATACATCTGATGTTCCCAATGTATACTTTGAGCAAACAAGCCATAACGACAATTTGGGATACTTCATGTCGGGGCGTGGGGGATTTGATTGGCTCGTTGACAACCGAAATACATTAACAATAAGTCAAAGTTTCAACCGTGGAAGTTTCGAACCAGAAGATTATCTTGAAACCCTTACGGATACTTTGTCAGAAATGGAAACAGAGAATATTTTCACCTCTCGGGTGAGCTATACGAGACGGGTTTTCAGAAATGTAGGTTCTTCTTTACTCTACAAACATTTGTTCGCAAAAGAGGGTGCAGAAATCACGGCCGATGTAAACCTGAGCAATGTGCGAAGTGAAATTAACGGCAATTATGAAAGTAGATTCAACGAAGTAAACCAGTTTCAGCTACAAACCGGAAATGGTCGTCAAACCTTTATTACCATTCAGGCAGATGCCAAAACTCCTTTAAAAAACTCAAGTAAAATTGAAGGTGGTGTTCGCGGAGCGGTGAGGAATTATCAGAGCTTGTATGAAAACTTTGTTTACGATCCTGACCAAGGGAAATTCATTGAAATCCCTTTGTTGCAAGTCAACTACGAGTTCAATGACAAGGTTTATGCAGCTTATGGTCAATTTTCGCAGAGCTATAAAAAATGGGGTTGGCAGACGGGTTTAAGAGCCGAAAGTTCAGATTATTTGGGGGAATTGATCGATACAGACTCAACCTTTGAAGTCAGTTTCCCTCTAAGTCTTTTTCCTTCGGCATTTGTAAGCTACAAAGTCACGGACAAACAGAACATTCAATTCAACTATAGCCGCAGAATCAACAGACCTACTTTTTTCCGCCTTATTCCGTTTGTAGATTACAGCGATTCTCTGAATATTTCTACTGGAAATCCAGCACTTAAACCCGAATTCACGAATAGTTTCGAGTTGAGCTATCAAAACGTGTTTTCAAAAAAACATAACTTGTTGACCACCCTTTACTACAAGCAATCCGTGGATCTGATGACCCGTTATCAAGAAGTGGAATACAGTCCACTTTTGGAAAGAGATGTCCTGATAAACACCTGGCTAAATGCCACGTCCAGTGAGGCATACGGACTTGAATTCATTCTAAAAAACACCATAACGAGTTGGCTCGAAACTGTGTCTAATTTGAATCTATACAATTCTTCTATCGATGGCAGCAATATTGCCGAAGGACTATCAAACGAGCGTTTTTCGTGGTTTGCTAAACTCAATGCTACCTTCAAATTTTCTCAGGGTTGGAGCGGACAATTAACAGGAGAGTACAATTCCAGAAGAGCTTTAGAAATTGGTGGCGGCGATCGTGGTGACCGGGGCGGCGGCGGAGGAGGAATGTATGGTGGATCAGTGAATACGATTCAAGGGTATAACGAGAGTAATTATGGGGTTGACGCAGCTTTGAAGTATGAGTTTTATAAAGAATCCATGACTTTATCGCTAGGCGTATCCGATATTTTCAAAACACGCAGAAACATTACATATCAAGAATCTGCGTTTTTCTCGCAAACTTCTGAGTCGCGTCGAGATTGGCAGGTGTTTAGGGTCAATTTTTCTTGGAAATTTGGAAAAGCGGATGCTACGCTCTTCAAACGCCGAAATTCCGGAGGTGGTGGCGGCGAAGGCATGGACATGATGTAATTCCTCCATTTTGCTAGAATCACCCTCTTTCTGCAGTTTAGGTGGGTAATGAACATAGTAATACTCACAATTCGAGCGAATTAATAATTGCTTTACCATTTATGTGAAAGGAAAAGGCCTTAGATGTCGTACTTTTGCGGCCGTTTTTAAAGAACACCTCATGCAAAAAATTAGAAATATCGCCATCATTGCTCACGTTGACCACGGTAAAACTACGTTGGTTGACAAGATGCTTCACATAGCCAAACTATTCCGTGAAAACGAAACTCAAGGCGACCTCATTTTGGATAACAATGACCTCGAAAGAGAGAGAGGTATTACCATTCTTGCCAAAAACGTAAGTATTACTTATAAAGGGCATAAAATCAATATTATTGATACTCCTGGTCACAGTGACTTCGGTGGTGAAGTTGAGCGTGTATTAAATATGGCTGAAGGTTGTCTTCTTCTAGTAGATGCCTTCGAAGGGCCAATGCCTCAAACGCGTTTTGTGCTTCAAAAAGCTATTCAACTGGGTCTTAAGCCAATTGTCGTAATCAATAAAGTTGACAAAGAAAACTGTACTCCCGACGAAGTGCACGAAGCTGTATTTGATTTGATGTACTCGCTAGGAGCTACAGAAAGTCAACTCGACTTCCCTACTGCCTATGGCGCTGCCAAGCACGGTTGGATGAGCACCGATTGGAGAGTGAAAACTGATAACATCGAACCACTCTTGGACATGGTGATAGAATCTATCCCGGCTCCAGTAAAACTTGAAGGTATACCGCAAATGTTGGTTACTTCGCTCGACTATTCGTCGTACACTGGACGTATGGCCATCGGCAAATTGCATCGTGGAGAATTGAAAGCAGGTATGCCCATTTCTTTGGTGAAAAGAGATGGTTCTATTTTGAAAGGTAGAATCAAAGAATTATATGTTTTCGAAGGACTCGGCAAAAGAAAAGTTGACCAAGTTGTAAGTGGTGACATTTGTGCAATCAACGGAATGGAAGACTTCGACATTGGGGATACTTTTTCGGATTTCGAAAACCCGATTGCCTTGCCAACGATCTCTGTAGATGAGCCTACAATGAGCATGTTGTTTACCATCAATGATTCTCCATTCTTTGGTAAGGAAGGTAAATTCGTTACCAGCCGTCACATCAAAGAAAGACTTGCTAAAGAACTTGAAAAAAACCTAGCACTTCGTGTACAGGATACAGATAAAGCAGACAGATTCATCGTTTTCGGACGCGGTGTACTTCACCTATCTGTGCTTATAGAAACTATGCGTCGAGAGGGATACGAGTTGCAGATCGGACAGCCAAGGGTAATCGTGAAAACCATCAACGACAAGAAACACGAGCCAATAGAAGAATTGACAATCGATCTTCCAACCGAGATGACCGGCACTGCAATTGAAGCCGTAACACGTCGTAAAGGTGAAATGAAAAATCTTGAACCTAAAGGCGATAGAACCATACTAGAATTTGAAGTGCCTTCTCGTGGAATCATCGGTTTGAGAAGTTACCTTCTTACCGCTACACAAGGTGAGGCGGTTATGTCGCATCGATTCAAAGAATACGGGGAATGGTGCGGTGATATACAAGGGCGTTTGAACGGCTCTTTGATCTCTATGGAAACAGGAAATGCCGTGGCATATAGCATAAGCAATCTTCAGGACCGTGGTCGCTTCTTCGTGAATGCCATGGAAGAAGTGTACGAAGGTCAGGTAATTGGCGAACATACCCGCGATAACGATCTAGTGGTGAACGTTACAAAAACCAAGCAGCTTACCAATATGCGTGCTTCAGGAACTGATGAAAAAACCCGTATGGCCCCACCTATCAAGTTCACTCTTGAAGAAGCCCTCGAGTACATCGGCCCTGATGAGTATGTGGAAGTAACACCTAAGTCAATACGTCTTCGCAAAGTTTACCTTAAAGAACACGATCGCAAAAAGTTCTCAAAGGAACTTACTTCAACTTACTAAGACATTTTTCCGACCTAGGCTCTAGAACCTCTAATCTTTCCGAGACATGCGAGATTTCTCGTCGACTTTAGAGAGAAACTCACGGTTGGATGTATTCTTGTTTTGAAGATAAACCCCTATTCTTGTAAAAGATAAGAGGATTATGAAGTACATCAAATACATTCTACTCGCATTAGCTAGCCTTCTGATAGTTGCTGCTATTGGGTTTTATTTCTGGCTATCCAGTTCAAAACCTACCTATGATGGAAAATTGGTGGTGCCTGGACTTCAAGATTCGGTAAATGTGAGCTTTGATGAATATGGGGTTCCCCATATTGAAGCTCAAAACATGCACGATTTGTACTTGGCATTCGGATATATCCACGCTCAAGACAGACTTTTTCAAATGGAATTGCTTCGCCGTGCAGGAAGCGGAAGGCTCTCTGAAATATTCGGTAGAAAACTTCTCAAAACGGATCTGATGCTCAGAACTATTGGCCTTGAGCAATATGCCGACTCAAGTGTCATTTTAATGGAACAACAAAAGGGAACACAGATGTATGAGGACATGCAAGCTTATCTCTATGGAATAAATGCGTATCAAAAATTTGGTGAAACACCACCTGAGTTCAGAATTGTTGGGATTGAAAAAACTGATTTCACCATAAAGGATATTTTCTGCATCAGTGGTGCTATGGCATTTAGTTTTTCGCAAGCCCAGAAAACGGATCCAGTGATTGATCTCATTCACAAAAAATATGGTGATGAATACCTTAAGGATATTGGTCTGTGGCACGACAGCACTGAATCTTTTATTCCAAATTACAGGAATTCCGAATTAAGAGATACCTTGAAAAAAATCAATTCCGGTCAAGCTTTTCTTGAGACAGATTTTTCTAACTTGGCTTCTGTCTTTAGCGAAATTGAGAGCATGCTGCCCTACTCACCGCTCGAAGGAAGCAATTCTTGGGTAGTAGGCCCTTCAAAAACCGCTTCCGGAGAGGTGATGTTTTGCAATGACACACATATCGGTTATCTGCTTCCACAAACTTGGTATGAAGCACATCTCTTGTGCAATTCATTTGAAATGTACGGTCACTTTATGGCCGGAATTCCATTTGCATTAGTAGGTAGAAATAAACAACTTTCTTGGGGACTTACTATGCTCTTAAATGACGACATGGATTTTTATCGCGAAGAAAGAAATCCTTCAAATCCCAATGAATTTAAATACAATGATCAATTCGAAATCTGCAAGACTAGAACTGAAGTTTTCAAAATTAAATCAGACGAAGACAGCATCGCCGAGATTCAAGTTACTCGCCATGGCCCAGTTGTTTCCGGCCTATTCGACGGCATATATAAAGAGTCGGCAATTTCAATGTTGTGGACATACACTCGCAAACCCAACAAAACATTTGAGGCATTTTATGGTCTAAATCATTCTACCAACATCGATGACTTTAGTTCTCATCTACAAAACATTCATGGTCCGGGGTTATCAGTTAATTATGGCGACAATCTCGGAAATATTGCTTGGTGGGCTTGTGCTTCATTGCTCGAAAGACCAGAACATGTAAACTCATGGACAATACTCGACGGAAACAATCCGGCAAATGATCCCATCGGATATTATCCATTTGAAATGAACCCAAGGTGTATCAATCCGTCGTGGGGATACATCTATAGTGCCAACGATTGGCCCGATAAAGTAGACGGAAAGTGGTATCCCGGCTACTACAAACCTCAATATAGAGCAGATCAAATCCGTCAACTATTGACCTATGGCAAAGACTTCGATTTAACTTCGATGAGTGAGGTGATGACAGATGTCAAGAATAACGCAGATGCCATAACGTTGACGATATGGGGAACCCTTGTAAAAAAATGGCCTGAATTCGACACCACAAGAATGTCGTTGGCTAGTCCACTGTTTTATTGGGATGGCAGTTATGATCTGAACAATTGCTCTCCTACTCTATTCAATAAAATGCTTTATCACGTGATGCGAGATGCATGCGCAGATGAAATGGGTCAGGCCAATTTCGACGTATTTGTTACCACACATCAATTTCAAAGAGCAATGGACAGATTGTGTAGCGACACAAGTTCTGGTTGGTGGGACAATGTGAATACGCCCGAAAAGGAGATTTATACTGATGTGATTAGAAAAGCCTTTAAGAAAAGTTTTATTGAACTGAGTGACCAACTAGGTTCGAATCCAAAGATTTGGTACTGGAGCAAAGTTTGTACACTCGAACTTCGCCACCCGCTTGGCGAAGTGGCCGTATTTCGTCCTCTATTCAACATTGGACCTGAGCCTGTGATGGGTGGTAACGAAACCATTATGCAAAGTGGTTTTAAGCCAGACAGCACTGGAGAATACAAGGTCTATTTCGGGTCTCAAATGCGCATCATGGTCGACTTCGCGCATCCCGATAGTGCTTGGAATGTTACACCGGCTGGGCAAAGTGGTCACTTGATGAGCGAGCACTACAGCGACCAATGGACAAAATATCGAAAAGGTGAATTCAGGACTCAATGGATGGATGTAGCAAGGATTAAAAACGCTAAAAAGCTTGTATTGGTTGGTCAACAGTAATAATACATTCCCTTTCCAAATCCCGCTATATATGGCTATTTACAATGGAATCATAGGTTGCACAAAACAATATTTTTCTGATTGTTCGTTTGCAATGCATCTTTACAGCCGATGCCAAAAACTCAGATGAATTTTAAGCTACTCAGCGCAGGATTATGTGCTTGTATATTGCTCATGTTCTCAATGAACTCTTGTCGAAAAGAAGGTTTCATTACAGACTCCTCGGCCAGCCTTGTTTTTTCGCAGGATACTGTTTTATTCGACACTGTCTTTACCACCCTAGGTTCAACTACCAAGGTTTTTAAAGTCTACAACAACTTTAATGAGAGCATCCTGATCTCATCCATTTCATTGCCCGAAAATTCTCAATATGTATTCAATATTGATGGCGTAGATGGTCCTGTGGTTGAAAATATTGAGGTTTTACCCAACGACAGTCTATATGTATTTGTAGAGGTAA
This sequence comes from Flavobacteriales bacterium, assembly GCA_034439875.1. Lineage (GTDB taxonomy): Bacteria > Bacteroidota > Bacteroidia > Flavobacteriales_D > Sanyastnellaceae > JAWXBG01. The sequence continues at coordinate 3,223 of JAWXBG010000107.1, read as the reverse complement.
CAATAGACCCCGGCAATGCTAACCTTCCTTTTCTTATAGAAGAAGACATTGTTTTTGTGACCAATGGCAACACACAAAATGTGCATTTAATGGCCTATGGTCAAGATGCATACTTCCATGGAGGTCTGGGTGGTTTAAATGTAATCGCAAACTGCAATGAGGTTTGGATGAACGATAAACCCCACGTCATATATGGCATCCTAGCTGTCGATTCGGCATGTTGTCTTACCATTCAAGCTGGTACACAAGTGTATGTCCATGCAAAGTCAGGGATATACATTTACAAAGGCTGCATCAACATAGATGGAGATCTCGGCAACGAGGTTGTTTTTCAGGGTGACCGCCTCGAATTACAGTATGCGAATATTCCCGGCCAATGGGGCATTCAGCTCGATTTTGTAGTGCAAACCGGTTTCGGTCCAGAAATAGCAAGTGTAAGCCGAGGTGGCATTTGGTTGAATCAAAGTACAGGATCAGTCATTGATTATGCCATTATCAAAAATGGAGGTATTGGTATACAAATAGATACTACTGGTGTTGCTGCAGGTTATGCCTTAGAAATAAAAAATACTGAAATCGATAACATGAGTGCAATCGGTTTATGGTCGCAAGGTGGTTCTATAACTGGATTCAACAACCTCATTACCGACTGTGCTCAAAGTTGCGCTGCATTTACTATTGGCGGAAAGTACAGAATGGATCACTGCACTTTTGGAAACTACTGGAACCTGGGAGCTAGAACTGCCCCTACATTTTACGTGAATAATTATTACGAGGACATCAATCAGAATTTGCAAATACGCACTCTTGAGCAAGCGGAGTTCAGAAATTGCATTATGTATGGCAGCAACGCTTCCATAGAAGACTTCAATGAATTTGTAATTGATCTCGAAAATCCTGAGTTACAGAATTACTTTTTCTATTACTGCCTTTTAGATTCAGACATCGATGTAGACAATGATCTTTCTCACTTTCAACAAATCAAAAAGCAAGTTCCATTTTTTGTTGATCCTACAATTGGCGACTTTCATGTGCCTTCAAATGCAGACACACGAATGGAGGGAAATGCTGCGGGAACATTGTCTGGAACTAATTTCGATCTAGATAATCTCTTCCGCGAAAATTTGCTCTATGTGAAGGGTTGCTATCGAAAGAACAATTGAGTGCAACTCACTCCAAGATTGCAATAGTCGTGCGCCCAACCTGCGCGCTCTTTTCCTAAAGATCTAAACAATTGATATTTCACACAAACGTTGTATGAAAATCATTTATTAACTACACCCATTTCTATCCGTTTTATTCCTACTTCTAGAGCTGTTTCTATTCTCTATTTCTATTTCCACAATTCCTCTTAATTTTATTCTATTTTTGACCGTAGCAATTTTATGAAAAATCCCCAACTTCGCATTTGGATCACTGTGATGGTAGCCAGCATGGGATATTTCGTCGATATTTTTGATCTTCAACTTTTCAATATTGTATCGAAAGACAGCCTGCGGGGTATTGGTATAGTTGATGAAGAGGTAATCAAGAAATATGATTACATTTTGTTCCTCTGGCAAATGGGTGGAATGTTGGCCGGTGGCATTTTGTGGGGTGTACTAGGTGATCTCAAAGGACGAAAAAGCATTCTCTTTGGCTCTATTCTACTCTATTCTATTGCGAATATCGCAAATGCCTTCGTGGTAAATCTCGATCAGTACATCGTTGTGCGCTTCTTCGCAGGGCTTGGTTTGGCAGGTGAATTAGGAGCTGCCATTACCCTTGTTTCCGAAATTATGCACAAAGAAAAACGTGGCTATGGAACCATGGTCATTGTTACAATGGGCGCTCTAGGTGCAGTGGCTGCAGCACAACTCAAGAATGCCAATGTGGAAGCTTGGGGGTTTGCAAATTGGCAGATGATGTATTTAATTGGTGGTGTATTGGGTCTCTTATTGCTCCTCATGCGCGTGGGAACCTTCGAAAGTGGAATGTTCGATACAATGAAAAAGAGCTCTGTCACCAAAGGAAATTTCTTCATGCTTTTCGCAAACAGAAAAAGATTTTTTCGCTACCTCGCCTGCATTTTGATCGGACTCCCCGTTTGGTACTGCATCGGTGTACTTATGAAATTTGCCGACAAATTTGCTATTGATCTAGGTGTTACAGGCGAAAAGATTACTGTGCCGAACGCTATCATGTACGCTTATATCGGATTGTCTGTAGGAGATCTGTTAAGCGGAATATTAAGTCAGGTTTTCAGAAGCAGGAAGAAAATCGTCTTGGCCTATTTAATTGGAACGATTGTGATTGTTCCATTTTTTCTGTATTACAAAGGAATGTCGAGCTCTACCTTTTATTTCCTTTGTTTCCTTTTGGGCACTGCCACAGGGTATTGGGCGCTTTTTGTGACAATGGCATCCGAACAATTTGGAACCAATATCAGAGCCACTGTTACCACCACTGTGCCCAATTTTGTGCGCGGTGCCAATATCCCCATTATAGCTTCATACGTTTCTCTGTCAGCAGGCTTGGGCAACATAGATGCGGCACTTACTGTGGGCATGGTTTGCGTAGGACTAGCTTTGATTGCCCTATACTCAGTCCCCGAAACTTTCGGAAAGGATTTGAACTACGCCGAAATTTCCTGATTTCCAAAATTTCCCTAAGACTATAAGGAACATCTAAAAACCTCTTTCACCTTTCGACCAAAAAAAAAAATTATAGCGCATTCTGAAAACTTCATTCGGGCCAAATCCCGCGAAAAAACCTTCAGAAATACAAGGGAAGAAGATCGTCGGATGCTTAAATCTAAGTGGTAGAAAACACCTAATAAATCGCCAAGTTTACATTGATTGCTAACACTTGATACCGTTTATCCCGCATTACGCATTAGGGCAAATTTTGTAGAATGCGTGCGGGATTCTCAAATCTAAGCTATAGAATACTGCATTCATGGGCAAAATTAGGGTGCAATTTTTCCATCGCTTGATTTGGGTTTATGTATCTGTAATAGTCCAATTCCGTTTCACTCCATTGGCCTGTAACAACTACTTTGACGGCATTTACCATTTCTTGCATGCAAGATGCTGCAGCGCATTGCCCAAAAAAAACTTCCAATGCGCTATGCAGCATGGACTATTTAATAAGCAGAATTGGTATTATCCCGAATCACGCGATGGAGATATCGGAATTCATAGGTCGAACTATTACTTTGCTCCATCGTGTAGATTTGAGAATC
>JAWXBG010000106.1:0-4038 GCA_034439875.1 Flavobacteriales bacterium | reverse complement strand
CGGCATTTACCATTTCGTGCATGCGAGATGCTGCAGCGCATTGCCCAAAAAAAACTTCCAATGCGCAATGCAGCATGGACTATTTAATAAGAAGAATTGGTATTATCCCGAATCACGCGATGGAGATATCGGAATTCAGAGGTCGAACTATTACTTTGCTCCATCGTGCAGATTTCAGAATCCCTCAGCGCATTAACCTCAAGACATTTCCAATGGGCAATGCGGGATTATTTGATGGTGCATATTCATACATCAAGAATAAAAATAGAGAAAGTGCTTGATATGAAAGGGCGTTAGCGCTGTATTAGATTTCCAATGCGGATTCTGGGTTAAAAGGCAAGAAGGACGGGAGCTCTCGCAATATTTTGATTCCGCTTAGGGCCAAGGAATAGATTAAAATAAAATGAGGACGGCATTCTCAGATGAACAAGATGGACCTAGATGTGTATTCGTCAAAAAGACGCCGAAAACCCAACTTGTGATTTGGGCGCACTTGAAAGCGTATTATCCATGCGGGAAAAATCAAAATCGAGAAAGCGCTCTTCATTGCACACTTTCAACGACGTAATAGGTTCCAACTGCAAAATCCGGGTTACACTCGTTTAACAAATGTTTACACAAAATTGAACTTAGTTTTGCCAAAATCGTATGGTCAAGTAGATTTTGGCACTATCTTGGCCCAACGAAATCGAATTTAAACAACATAATTAATTAAAGTATCATGAAGAAATTTTTTGCCGTGTTCGCTCTTGTAGCTTTTGTAGGTCTATTCGCATCTGCTCAAACAGCTACTGAAACTAAAGAAAAAAGCAAAACTGAAAGTTGCTCAAAGTCTTGCACAAGCAAGGAGAAAGCTGCTTGTACTGATAAGGCTAGTACTTCTACAGCTACATCAAACAAGTCAGGTTCAGGTTCATGCTGCAGCAAAGACACTAAGTCAACTGCAGGTACAGGTTCATGCTGCAGCAAAGACAAAGCTTCAGGAACTAAGACAGCAGAAACAAAAACTGCTTCTAAGGACTCAAAGTCTACTCCTGCCCGTGTTGCAAAGAACTCTTCTACACCTGTGAAGACAGTTGCTGCAACTGATGGAAGTAAATAAGTAAAGAGCTTATTAGATATAAAAAATCCCGGCTAGTCCGGGATTTTTTTTTGCATTTTATCTGATCAAAATTTTACCAATTTTCCAGGCCAAAATGTTTTTCGGCCATCTCTAGAATATTGTCTCCAATGGCCAATGCGGCAGTTGCTGCAGGCGAGGGTGCATTCAACACGTGAATACTGTGGTCGGTGTATTCTATTCGAAAATCATCTCTGGTATCGCCATCTTGACTCAAGAGCATGGCTCTTACGCCAGCTCTCCCTGGCTCAATGTCATCCATAGTAAGCGATGGAACCAATTTTTGTAAGGTTCTTAAAAAAAGTCGTTTCGAAAATGCTCTTCGATACTCATCAATTCCGAATTTCATGTTTTTAAAAAACAATCTCCAGGTGCCTTCATAAGTCAAAGCATCCCAGGTATCGGCAAGATTGAAATCCGTTTTACCATAACCCTCTCGTTTGAAAGTAAAAACGGCATTTGGTCCACATTCAATGGACCCATCAACCATTCTAGTAAAATGAACACCAAGGAAAGGGAAGTCCGGATTTGGCACTGGGTATATCAAATGTTTTACTTTGTGCTTTGCTTGTTCGGTCAATTCGTAATAATCGCCGCGGAATCCGACCACTTTTTCTTTGAGCAGCACGCCATCGCGCTTGGCGAGCCTATCTGCCTGCAGTCCTGCACAGAAGATTAACTTTTTGGCAGAATACGTATCCTTATTGGTTTTCACTTTTACGAAAGCACCATTTCGCTCGAAGGATTCAGCCTTTTCGCCAGTACTAACCTCTGAATTGGCTTGGATAGATTTTGAAATTTCAGCCATTTTTTCGGTTGCGGCTCTAAAATCGATGATACCGGTACAACCCAAATGAATTCCATCGATACCAACGCAATAAGGCTCGATGTCCCTAATCTCTTGAGGACCTACCCTAAGCATATCCTCAATACTATTTTCTATGCCGTTTTTTTGAATTTTTTCTAGATGTGGCAATTCTGAACTCTCGGTTGCAACAATGAGTTTGCCACAAATATCATGACTGATATGATGCTCTTTGGCAAATTGCACGAGCTCTTTTCGCCCTTTTACGCAGTTAGTGGCTTTAAGGGAACCTGGTTTGTAGTATATGCCCGAATGGAGTACACCACTATTGTTTCCGGTTTGATGATCCGCAAGACCATCCTCTTTTTCCAACAAGAGAATTTTGAATCCAGGGTATTTTTTCTGGATTTTATAGAGCGTGGCGGCACCAACTATGCCACCACCGATTATGATGATATCGAAATGCTTTTCCACTTCGCAAATTTTGGCAAATGTAACTTCTTCACATTACAACAATGAGAGCTTTTGAATGTTTGGTGCAGGTTGCCTCTCACGTTCTATCTTTGGACGCTCATCCTTATTACGATCTATATGAAATTACTTGAAGGAAAAGTCGTGATCATTACAGGTGCTTCCCGCGGAATAGGTAAGGGAATCGCTGAAGTTTTTGCCCAACACGGAGCCAATGTTGCTTTTACATATGCTTCTTCTGATGAAAAGGCCAGGGCCCTCGAAATCGAATTGAACAAATCGGGTGGAAAAAGCAAGGGATACAAAAGTGATGCATCGGATTTTAATGCCGCTGGTACTTTGATTGATGAAGTGATGAAGGAATATGGAACAGTGGATGTTCTTGTAAATAATGCTGGAATTACCCGCGACAATTTGCTCATGCGCATGACCGAAGAGCAGTGGGATGAAATAATGACCGTGAACTTGAAGTCGGCCTTTAACTTGACCAAAGCGGTAATCAAACCCATGTTAAAAGTTCGTAGCGGAAGTATTATAAATATGAGTAGCGTGGTGGGAGTTAAGGGAAATGCAGGTCAGGCCAACTACGCTGCTTCCAAGGCAGGATTGATTGGATTTACCAAAAGTGTTGCGGCCGAACTTGGTTCGCGAAACATACGTTGCAACGCCATAGCACCGGGATTTATTGAAACAGAAATGACGGGAGCTCTCGATGAAAAAGTAGTGCAGCAATGGCGCGATGCAATCCCTCTGAAAAGAGGTGGTACGCCCCTCGATGTGGCCAATGCAACTTTGTTTTTAGCATCCGATATGAGTGCATACATAACAGGTCAAACACTGCACGTATGCGGTGGAATGCTGATGTGATAGCTGTGTCCGTCATCATTAAAAAATTACAACTGAAGTGTCTATAATAACTGAGTATCCATCGTGGTTTATTTTACTTTGTCTCTTGGCAGGAGCTGTCTATTCTGGTGCACTGTATCTGCGCGATAGATTTAATCGAACGTATGGAACTCCTTTGGCCATATTGCTTGGATTTCTGAGGTTTTCCGGTGTTGCAGTGCTCGCTTTTTTCCTTTTAAAGCCGTTGATCCGAACCCTCAATCTCGAAACTCAGAAGCCCCTGCTTGTTGTTGCTATCGATAATTCACAATCATTGGCCATGTCTGCTGATTCCTCCGCTTATCGGAATGGACAATTCAAAAACGAACTCGATCAATTGATAGCACAATTTGGAGATGAGTATGAGGTGCGCACATATCATTTTGGCTCCAAAGTGTCAGAAGGGATTGACAGTCTATCGTTCGACGAGAAACTCACGGACATGTCCAACCTCACTGAAGACTTATACAGCCGTTTGAGCGGCCGAAATTTGGGAGCCGTAATTGTGGCATCAGATGGGCTTTACAACAAAGGTTCGAATCCAGTTTATGCTTTCAAGAAGTTGAATGTTCCGGTTTATAGTATTGCCTTGGGTGACACAACTGTGAGAAAGGATATTCTTATTGCTGAAGTAGCTAACAATCGTTTGGCTTATTTGGGAAATAAGTTTCCTGTTGAAATCACGATTCAAGGTAAAAAGGCTAAAGGAGAGAAGTCTACTTTGACATTATCGAAACAAGGCACAACATTATATAAT
>JAWXBG010000105.1:0-3197 GCA_034439875.1 Flavobacteriales bacterium | reverse complement strand
TCAGCCACCTCTTTCTGTAGAGAAATTGATGGCACAAGAGTTCAATAAGTGAGCATATTTCATCCGGAATTTTGTGCATTATACCGACGGCACTGACACATATTCATATGCAAAACAAACACAATGATAAAATTGGGAGATTGGCAAGCACCCTGCTCTTTGGGCATAGTCCCAAATTCGGTTATGGATGTCTTTCAGGGCGAGAAAGTTGATGGGGTACTTGGAATGAATTTCATAAAGAATTATGCTGTTTCGTTCTGTTCCCAAAAGAAACAGGTACAGTTCTTTGCATCCTCAAATACCACAATAAATAGACAGAATACATATGATTTAAGCGGTTTGGGTTTTAATGCTGCTAAAGCAGTTCAAATGATAAAAGGCGAAGACAATCTTTATAGCATTGAAGCTATTTTAAATGGAACAATAAAGTGCGGATTTATCATTGATTCAGGAGCCTATATGTCACAGCTATCCAAACGATGTGCAATGCAATTAGGCCTCCCACTTGATGGGGTTACTCGACAACAAAGTTTTCTCTTCGGAGAAGTATTCTTATTAAATGGAAAGCTCAAGGAGATATTAGTTGGTCAAACAAAAATTGCTGAAGTCATCGTAGATTATCCAAAAACTGATCCATCGGATAGTTTGCCCCCTTTGCTTGGTATGGATATATTTAATCGTTACCGTATGTTTTGGGATTTTCCAAACAGCCTTATGTATATGGAAAAGTATAGCAAAAAATAACAACAATGAAAAGATATAACTCACCTTACGCACGGCACTCTCAAAATGAGGTCGAAATTCCTCACTCGATGAGAGAGGTCTGCGTAAGGTGAGGATATAATTTATTTCGCACAAGATTTACGCGGTTACAGAGAATAGTGAAGTGATATGCACCCTAAAAAATAGGACAATGGGAGAGGAAAAACAGGTGGGTTTCGAGAACCCACTCAACGCAAAAAACCGCTCACCTGTCTACACTCCCGGCATCTCAGAACGCAGAGGCGCAATCAGCAGTTTCTACCACGCCGACGGCTTGGGTTCTACGCGCAATATCACAGGTAGCACACAAACCAGTACCGACACGATGCAGACTGATGCGTTTGGCAACAGCCTCAGTCGGACAGGAACCAATCCGACACCATTTCTGTTCGCTGGACAACATCAGTACCAAGCGGACAGTCAGAGCAGTTTGATGCTGCTTGGCAATCGGTACTATGATGCAGAAGCAGGGCGGTTCCTCAGCAAAGACCCCATCAAGGATGGAGATAACTGGTACGCTTATTGCAGGAATAATCCGCTCAATGGAGTTGATCCAGAGGGGTTACAATTCAATGGAGGTGTCAAGTGGAATCCCTTAGATGGAAAAGTAACACCAGAAGCTTCCGTTGATGTAGGTAAACTCATAGACCGATTAAAACCCCCCAGATGGCCGAAGTTTCTTCCATTTGGCGGCAAGTATTACCCGCCAAGTTACAAAGGAGATTACCCTGAAACTACTGTTGATCCGATTAAACTACCTGGTGGAGGTGTTATCTATCCCAATCCTCCTCCTAAAAATTCACCCAAAGTACCAACACCACCAAAGCCAGGCAAGGGTGATAAGAAAAAACCTTATCCTACGGACGGCAGTCCAAACCCAATCGAAATTTGTCCTGGTTCTTGGGTGCGACCTGTAACCGACAAGCTATTTGAGGTCTATCTTCCCAAAACGTCCACAAAGTAATACCTCTGTTTAGATTTCAGGACAAATATGCTGTCGGCGTGTTTGTCCTGAACCCACACTTGTAACAAGGAAACCGCAATGCTAAAATATATATTTTTCAAAACTATAGTGTTGCTTTTTCTGCACTTAGCTTCAACTGCTTCGGCTAGCAACTTCTCATGCTCCTATCATGGTTCATCACTCAAACCAACAATAAAAGTTTCTATAGATGGTGGCGTATACTTATTGGTTATTGATACCGGAAATACGAATACGAGTTTGAAGCCCTCTTCATTTGATCGCTTAATTGAAACACACTTGAACAGCACTGTAGACAAAGTGTTTGTAAATTCAGTATCAATAAATGGATATATTGTTTCAACCAACCAATACATAAGTAGACTAGAAAGAGAAGAATTACGTAACTACGATGGTGTACTTGGTAATGATGTGTTAGGTAAATTATCTTTCGGTATGGATTATCAAAATAAGCTCATACATTTTTGGACAAAAACTATGTTGCGTTCAGACATCAAAAGGTTTTTTGGTAGTACTGATAACATAAACATTGTTACTTTGCACAGACAATTAGGCGTTTATTTTGTTGCAGTATTAGCCAAGAAAACAAGATTTTTTGCTTGCCTCGATACGGGAGCACCAGAAAGCATTCTTCCTCTGCGTATAGCAAATATAATCGGTGCTTCAACTACAAATACCAAAATGTCATTTTCAACTGACTGGGGAAAATTTATTGGCTATTCGTCTGAGGTAAATCATCTGCTTCTTGATAGGACAAAGATCTATTCGTTTACATTTTATATCATCGTACAACAAGACGATTTTCCTTTCGGAATCATAGGACTTTCAGTTTTCAAAGACACCAAGTTTATCTTCGATGCAAAAAACTGTAAAATTTACGTTCAAGGCTTTAGAAGAAAGAATAACATATCGAAATTGAGTGTTGAGATAACTGGTCGCTATGTCAAAAATAAGACAGCGGTCTCAGTAAGTTACGATGACACTGTTGTTTATTATTTGCCATATGGGGGCAAATATAGTCCCAATGTAACAAAATCTATGCTCAAGTCAAATCAATTTGCCTTGACTCCAGAAGGGGGAATAGTCTATGTGGTCCTCTGTCGAATTAGTGGACAGTAAGTTCTGTGGTGATCGCTTCGCAGGTACACTCTCATCCTAAAACGAGGAAGATGATGCCAACACCACAAAAGACCTACACCGAAGAATTTAAACGCGAAGCCGTTCGACTCGCACAGGAACGCGGCAACGTCGCTCAGACTGCACGCGACTTGGGCGTCAGCGATAGCAGCATCCTTTACTGGCAAAAGCAGTTAGAAGAGACACCACAACGTCCCTTCCCCGGGCAAGGTAACCCCCGTGATGTGGAACTGACGCAACTGCAGCGCGAGAATGCTCGCCTCAAAGAGGAGAACGAAATCCTAAAAAAAGCCGTGGGTATCTTCACTGCTCGCCC
>JAWXBG010000104.1:0-6530 GCA_034439875.1 Flavobacteriales bacterium | reverse complement strand
TGCGTAATGCGGGATAAACGGTATAAAAATCTGGCGAGAGCACTTGCTATCTTTGGGGTTTATACTTCATACCGAATCCCACTGCGGATTCTGAGTTAAAGGAACCTCTAAAACAATTTACTGATTTCATTTCCTATCGAGTCTATAAACTTCAGAATGAAGATCGGTCTCGTAACAGCAATAAATATTATTCCGAAAACTGCTCCCCACATGTGAGCATCATGTGCAATGCGCGTTTTGCCACTTCGCATCATAAAAAATTCGGCAAGGAAGAACACAATGATGCCAACATATGCCGGCATAGGAATAAACATTATAGATATTCCCATGGTAGGAAACATGAACATAAAAGCCATTAATAGAGACGAAACCGCCCCACTAGCGCCCACGCTGGTATATCCAAAATTGTCGCTGTGCTTGCGCATAGAAGGCAACGTGGCAAATACACCACCGCCTATATAGAGGACTATAAATGCAAAAACTCCTGACAAGCCAAAAAACGGTTCCACCTCAGGGAAAAATCGTTTGAAAAATATCGGGTCCGTAAAAGCCGCTTCTATAACAACTCCGAATGAATACAGCACGAACATGTTCAGAAACAGATGAAAGAAATCTGCGTGAACAAGCATGTGCGACAAAAGCCTGTAATATTCCTTGTTGTGTTTTACACGATATGGATAATGTAAAAGCTTTTCAAACAAAGTAGAATTGTTGAAAGCCTGCCAAGAAATCAGAGCCGTGATTCCTATAATGATAAATGTGATCGGTGAAGCTGCAAACATAGTTAGCTGGAATGATCAGATGTAATTACCCAAGCTCCGGCCTTCTTATTCCAATTTAGCGTGTAGTGTCCACCTAATGTATCGGCCGTGCGATACAAAGTCCATTTACCTACAACCCAAGCTCTTCTTTGATCAAAAATTTCGATCGACGAATTTTCAAACTCAAGGCGTCCCATTTGTTCAGGACTTGGATAAGATTTTTTATAGTTGTCTAAAGTGTTCTGCCAACCTCTATTGATTCCACTTTTTCCTACAAAAATGAGCGAATCACTTTTCCAGTATGGCTGCATAAACGTTTCTATATCCCCTTTATTCCATGCATCCTGCTGAAGGCTCATAATAGAATTAATCTGCTCTATTTCGAGTATCGGTTCGAAGGTTTTCTCAGTATTCAACGACGGATTACCCGAACATGCCGCCAAAAAAAGCAAGCACACGAAATATGCTAAAGCATTCTTTTGTATCATCATTTATACATTGAATCTGAAGTGCATTATGTCGCCGTCTTCAACCACATACTCTTTCCCTTCGACCCCTAATTTACCAATTTCCTTCAATGCTGCTTCACTGCCATGTTTTATATAGTCTTGGTACTTCATCACTTCGGCTCTGATAAAACCTTTCTGAAAATCGGTATGTATCACTCCTGCCGCTTCCGGCGCTGTGGCTCCTTTGTGAACTGTCCAGGCACGTACCTCCTTGACTCCCGCTGTGAAATAGGTATAAAGTCCGAGCAATCTGTAGGCTGCATTTATCAATTTAGTGACGCCCGGCTCTTCCAAACCAAGATCCTGAAGAAACATCTGTCTTTCTTCGAAGGTCTCTAATGAAGCGATGTCTGCTTCGATTGCAGCTCCGATTACCAGAACTTCGGCCTTCTCATCTTTTACCGCTTCGCGAATACGATCCACATGGCTGTTGCCTCTCCTTACGGAAGCTTCTTCCACATTGCACACATACAGAACGGGTTTAGCAGTGAGCAATTGCAGCTCTACGACCAATTGTTCATCATCTTCATTGGTAGCCTCTATCGTGCGAGCACTTCTACCCTGAACAAGGGCATCTTTAAGTCTTGTCAGAAAATCGAATATGCGCTTTGCGTCTTTATCTCCACTGCTGGCAGAGCGCTGAACCTTACTCAGACGGGCTTCAACCGACTCAAGATCTTTCAATTGAAGTTCAATATCAATAATCTCTTTGTCGCGAACCGGATCCACACTGCCGTCTACGTGCACAACATTTGGATCATCAAAACATCTCAGAACGTGAATGATGGCATCTGTCTCACGAATGTTTGCTAGAAACTTATTACCCAATCCCTCTCCTTTGCTCGCCCCTTTCACCAAACCTGCGATGTCCACAATTTCGATTGTCGTTGGAACAATGCGCTGCGGGTTAATCAATTCGGATAATTTGTTGAGACGTTCATCAGGAACCGTTATTGTGCCAATGTTAGGTTCGATGGTGCAAAAAGGAAAATTTGCAGCTTGAGCTTTCGCATTACTCAGACAGTTAAACAAAGTGGACTTTCCAACATTCGGAAGTCCTACAATACCACATTTCAAGGCCATGAAAATCTGTTTTTATCCGTAATTTCTTCAACGGGGCCGCGAAGATAGGGAATCAAGAGGATTGGTGCCGACTTCTGTGTTTATCAGCCCATTTACATTGGAGAGACGTACAAAGTGAAACAATGCCAAAAGGCTAGAGCACCTGCACTACGAGGCCTTTCAAGTATTCTCCCTCAGGATGAAAAATGCTGAATGGGTGGTCTGCAGGTTGATGAAGCTGATAGAGGACACGCATATTCCTTCCAGCATCAAGTGCAGCCGAGAAAATGGTAGATGAAAACATGGATTTGTCGACAGCCTGCGAACAGGAAAAAGTAAAAATGAGTGTGCCCGACTTAGCTTTGCGGAAAGCGGCTTCATTGAGACGTCGATAGCCCTGAATAGCCTTGTGGCGCGCACTCAAATGTTTGGCAAAAGCAGGAGGATCCAGAACAATAATATCGTAATCGTCGTCCATCTTTTTCAAATAATCCAAGGCATCCGATTTGATGGCAAGATGTACTTCCGGATCTATGTCGTTCAATTTCAGATTTTGATTGGTCATTTCTATGGCATGTTGGCTGCTATCGACACTGTGAACGAGGGCTGCGCCGCCTTTTACTGCGCTCACGGAGAATCCGCCAGTATAGCAGAACATATTCAGAACTTTCTTTCCTTCAGAGAGTTCGCCGAGCAGCTTCCTGTTTTCGCGCTGATCTAGGAAAAATCCTGTTTTTTGTCCCTGCACCCAATCCACTTGGTACTTACAGTCATTTTCTGCGCAGGCCGAATCATGCTCCGTTCCCCATAAGTATCCATCGACCACTTCCCTACCCGTATTCTTTTTCAGTTTAAGGGCGCTTTTATCATATACGGCTTTAATTCTATCGCCATAAAGCTCCCTGAGGCCCTCTACAAAGACTTCTCTCAAATCGTGCATACCATCGGAATGTGCCTGTAAAACCGCCGTAGAACCATAAATATCTATGATCAAACCTGGTAGTCCATCTCCTTCGGCATGAACCAAACGGTACATATTCGATCGTTTTTGGTTTGTCATTCCCAATCTAGAACGCAGGTCGTAGGCTAGAGCGAGCTTTTGTTTCCAAAAAGCATTGTCAGGAACACCAGCCCCAAACTGGAATAAACGAATGCAAATACTCCCTTCAGCATAATGACCGAATCCAAGCGTTTTGTTGTCGGAAGAAAGCACTTCGACCATGTCTCCGGCTTTAAGTTCGCCGCGCACACCTTCTACAGCACCAGAGAAAATCCATGGATGAAAACGTTTGGTAGAAATATCCTTCCCCGGCTTTAAACGGATCTGGGCTATTTCATTCGAATCTGATGTGCTCATAGACTGCAAAGGAATACGGAAAATTCCAAATGGAAAATTCAAAATCGAAAACTTACTAAAATTCCAATTTGGGGGATTAAATATTTTTGAAGCTCGTTGCAAAAAAGTGTTCGGCTTCAAACCCTGAATTCTTAGCGCGCTTTGCGTCCGATCTTAGCGGGCTTTGCGTGAATATCAGGAAGCTTGCGGTTCACGCAAAGTACGCAGTTCACGCAAAGCTCGCGGTTCACGCAAAGTTCGCAGAGGAATTACACGCAAAGAACGCAAAGAATGCGGGGTTCAACAGATAACTAATTCTTGATTGAGTTTGACACAGTTGGTTGCCGAAATCTAAAGTCTCAGCGGGCTTTGCGTCCGATCTTAGCGGGCTTTGCGTGAAAAACAATCAGTTCGCAGTTCACGCAAAGTTCGCAGAGGAATTACACGTAAAAAACACAAAGACAGCGGGGTTCAAGCGGGGTTCAACAGATAACTAATTCTTGATTGAGTTTGAAACTGATGGTTGCCGAAATCTAAAGTCTCAGCGGGCTTTGAGTGAAAAACACCTAAAAATGACAATTGTGGCTGAGTGCTTTTCGATTTTGAATTCCAAATTCAAATTATTCTGTTTTAGGAGAAACGAATAAATATCTTTCCCGTATAAACTCAAAACTTATTAATGAAAACGCGCTTCACCCTAGTACTTTTCTCCTTTTGTTTGTGCCATGCCCTCCTTTCGCAAAAACAAGATCCCGTAATTCACCGAGTGATCACATTCGGAGGGGAAGAACACGTGGGTTCTGATCTCAGATACGAATCTCCCATTTTGCAAGCATCCTTTTTTCAGCTCGACGACAAGCGATTTGAAACGAAAGATGTTTATCAATTCCAAAACAACAATGGCTTCTTTGCAAACCTCGCCAAAGTGCACGGCGAAAAGACAGAGCGATATGCTTTGCGCACCCATACCGGCAAAATTGATATATATGAGGAGATAAATATGAACTTTTACGGTGGTCAAGACATTCTGATCGATTTTCCCGATGAAGCCGTCCGATCCAATCATCCTGATTTAGCAAATGGCAACTACGCTCAATATTATGTGAAGGGAGATTTAGCAATTAAGAAATCTACATATAAAAATCTAAAGGCTGATTTGAGTGACCATACAGAAAGTGCCGGTTTGATGAAGCGTTTCAATAGAATGAGATGGTTACAATATGGTATGCTCGTTTCAGGAGCTGCTCTCATTGGCGCGGGACTTGGCACACAAGATCCGGAAGAAATGAAAATGACTCCAATGGTTGCCTTCGGAATAGTAATAGGTGGAGGGAGCTACCTTTTGGAAAACCCGAAGGAAAAGACCATTTGGGCAGCCATCAAGTCATATAATGATTGATAGATCAACGATTTAACATAACTACTTCTTCTTAAATTTCTCTATCGCATTTTTGGTGAACTCAGATAAAACCAATCGTCCACTTACTGCCGCGCGATCCAAAAGAAGTTGATCCCAGTTTTCGGTGCCTTCCCAGAATATTCTTTTTAGTTCTTTCATTGCTTCTGGACTAGACTGCGATAAGGTTGTTGCGAGTTTGTCTATGGCCGAATCCATCTCCGAAACACTTTCAAAAACTGCATTATACAACCCTCTTTGCATTGCCCATTCAGCAGTTCGCCATTCACTCGCATCAATAGCCAATTCGCTCATTGCAGACAATCCCAATTTTCGCTGAACCGCGGGACCTACTACAAAAGGCCCTATACCAACAGACAATTCGCTGAGTTTTACAGATGCTTGGGAGGTCGCAAAACAATAGTCGCAAGAACTTGCCAAGCCCACTCCTCCCCCAACAGCTTTACCTTGAACTCTACCAATAATGAGCTTTTCTGATTTACGCATGGCATTTATTACCTGAGCAAATCCGCTGAAGAAAACAAGACCCTCTGATGAACTTTTGATGGACATTAACTCATCAAAACTCGCACCCGCACAAAATGCCTTTTCTCCTTCAGATTCTAGAACCATAACTTTGACTTCAAGCAGTGAGCTAACTTCTGATATTTCAGAGGCGAGGTTCCTTAGAAGTTCTGCGGGAAATGAATTACTCTGAGGGTGATAAAAACGAATTCGAGCTATTCCGTTGTCGATGCTGCGATCTATACTTCCTTCCATTTTCAACCGATTTAAGTTTACAAGTAAAAGCCCCGCGAACGGGGCCTTATAGTAGCTATTTCGTTATACGCCTCGCTTCACCATTGGAACATAATCCCGCTTGCTAAAACCGGTGTAGATCTGACGCGGCCGACCGATTGGTTCTCCTTGTTCTATCATCTCTTTCCATTGAGCTATCCAACCCGGTAGTCTTCCGAGCGCAAACATTACTGTAAACATCTCTGTCGGAATTCCTATTGCACGATAGATTATACCAGAGTAAAAATCCACATTTGGATAAAGTTTTCTTTCAATAAAGTAGGGATCTCTCAATGCTACTTCTTCGAGTTCCTTGGCGATATCCAATACCGGATCATGTATACCTAATCGATTTAACACATCATCGCACGATTTTTTGATGATTGTGGCTCTTGGATCAAAGTTCTTATAGACTCTATGACCAAATCCCATCAGGCGGAAAGAGTCATTTTTATCTTTAGCTTTTTCAACCCACTTATTTGTACCTCCGCCGTCTGCTTTAATTCTTTCAAGCATTTCAATCACAGCTTGATTGGCTCCACCGTGCAGGGGGCCCCACAAGGCAGCTATACCCGCTGATATAGATGAATAAAGATTACTCTGACTTGAGCCTACGATGCGCACTGTACTAGTAGAGCAGTTTTGCTCATGGTCCGCGTGAAGTATCA
>JAWXBG010000103.1:0-40368 GCA_034439875.1 Flavobacteriales bacterium | reverse complement strand
TCGCTATGAAGTGCTAATCCTCACAGATAGCAAGTACTCTCGCAAGATTTTTATTTGATGGTGTATATGCATACATCAAGAATAAAAATCGAGAAAGTGCTTGATATCAAAGGGGATTAGTGCTGCAATAGATTTCCATTGCGGATTCTGGGTTAAACCCTTGATAGCCTTTATGGATGTATCCTGAGGAATTTAACCCACCCACAATTTCCCGTTTTTTCATTTTTCTCAGTTTTCTTCTTTTGCTCTATATTTATAAGTTTCTACCTTTCCATCGTGAAAAAACTCATTTCAGAAGAAGCCCTTGCAGCTGCAACTCGTTTGCCGAAGGATAATCCCATTATTCCTCTTCTTACGAGAGTTACGGGTATTGATAGGGTGAATGAACTATATGAGGAACTCTGTAAGAGTGAAAAAATTGATTTTGTCAGGCAGCTATTTTTAAACCTAGAACTAGATCTTGAACTGGACGAACGTCAACTTGAAAACATTCCTAAAACCGGTCCTTTTATAGTTGTCGCAAACCACCCCTTTGGCGCGCTGGATGGAATGGCCTTGTTGTATGCAATTCACCGTGTGCGTCCTGATTTTAAAGTCATGGCCAATTTTCTTCTTCAAAATGTTGAGCCAATAAAGGATTCGTTTATTGCCGTTAATCCATTTGAAGCATCGAAAGGGGCATATAGCAATATCAGCGGTTTAAAAAACGCGATGCAACATCTTTCCGCGGGGCTTCCTCTCGGGATTTTTCCAGCCGGCGAAGTGAGCACATTTCAGGGAGATCTCAGAACCATTGCCGACCGTAAATGGCAAAACAGCGCTCTCAAAATTATTCGCAATGCCAAGGTTCCCATCATACCCATTTTTTTCGAAGGATCAAACTCGTATTTGTTTCACCTGCTCGGACTCATTCACCCAAGTCTAAGAACTCTTGCCTTGCCTTCGGAAATGCTAAAGAAAAAGGGCAAATCCATCAAGATGCGAGTGGGTAAACAGATTTCTCCCAAAGAGACAGAAATGTTTGTCAGCCTCGATCAATATGGCCGATATCTTCGTGCTAAGCTCTACGCCTTAGGAAGTACGTTTGAAGTGAAGAGAGATTATTTTCATCTCTTTCGTTTTCCTAAAGAACCAGAAAAAATTGTTGATGCCATTCCCGATGAACTAATAAGAAAAGAAATAGATTCTATCCAGCCCTTCAAAACATTGGTCTATGATCATTTTGAATGTTACGTAGTTGGAAGTGCGGTTATCCCCAATTTGCTTAAAGAAATCGGAAGATTGCGCGAAGTGACTTTTCGTGCTGTTGGCGAAGGAACAGGGAGAAGTATCGACCTTGATGAATATGACCTCTATTACAACCATCTCATCTTGTGGGATTCGGAAGAAAAGAGGATTGTGGGAGCTTATCGAATTGGTTATGGCCCGGAGATAATGCCGCGCTATGGCACGCGAGGATTTTATGCTTCGAGTCTCTTCAGAATGAAGAAACAGATGAGACCCATTCTGTCGAAATCGCTGGAGTTAGGTAGATCTTTTATCGTACAGGATTATCAAAAGCATCGCTTATCACTTTTTTTATTGTGGAAAGGAATACTTTGGTATTTGCTGGCAAACCCCAATTTGCGATATATCATTGGCCCAGTGAGTATCAGCAGCTCATATCAGGAAGTGAGCAAGGAACTTATCATTGAGTTTATCAGAAGACATTACTTTGATGCTGAATTGTCACAACAGGTTTATCCAAGAAAACCATTCATTCCTAAAGTGAAAAATCTAGATACCGATGCGCTTATTGAGTCTTCGCAAGCTGACATTCGCAAGATGGATAAAATCATATCCGACATTGAGCCTAGCAGTTTTACAATGCCTGTCTTATTAAAGAAGTACTTACAACAGAACGCTAAAATTCTTGCTTTTAATTCGGACCCAAAATTCAATAATGCTTTGGATGGACTGATGTTATTGGATCTCAACAACCTTCCTGAAGATACCGTAGAAACATTGAAAAGAGAAATGATAACTTCTACAGTAGAAAATATAAATCATTGATATGTCAACGAGAAGAGGTTTCCTTACCGGAGGGCTTGCCGGAATTGTAGGTGCCACAATTGGTTTTTTAGTCGGTAAAAATGCAAGTGCAGCAAAATCAAAAAATTCGGAAATTAAATCGAAAGATGTCGTAGTGCCTACTCAAGTTTTCAAAGGTGGCTTGGTTATCAGCACTTGGGATGCAGGAATTCAGGCCAACGAGTCAGCTTGGAAGGCGCTGAAATCAGGAGGTACCGCCTTGGATATGGCAGAGAAGGGAGTGAATCAAACAGAGGCGGACCTAAGCAATTTATCTGTCGGTTTGGGTGGCTTGCCCGATCGGGAGGGTCGTACAACTTTGGACGCTTGTATTATGGATTCGAAGGGCAATGCGGGTAGTGTAATGTTTTTGGAAAATATTTTGCATCCGGCATCTGTTGCGCGTTCGGTGATGGAGAAAACACCACATGTTCAACTCGTAGGGGAGGGTGCTTATCAATTTGCCTTGAGTGAAGGATTTGAACACAACAATTATAAAGGTGAAGAGGCGCAAAAGGCTTGGCGCGAATGGCTTGTGCAGAGTGAGTACAAACCGATAATCAACATCGAAAATCACGACACCATCGGATTACTCTCAATGGATACTAGCGGCGATATATCCGGCGCATGTACTACAAGCGGTTTAGCTTATAAGATGCGGGGCAGAGTGGGTGACAGTCCAATTATTGGCGCAGGGCTCTATGTTGACAATGAAATCGGAGCGGCTACTTCTACCGGTTTGGGCGAAGTAGTAATTCGTTCATGTGGATCTTTTTTAGTGGTTGAATTGATGCGTCAAGGTGCTACTCCACAAGAAGCTTGTATGGAAGCAGTTCACAGAATTGCAAAGATGAATCCCAACTTCAAAGATTTCCAAGTTGGTTTTTTAGCAGTAAACAAGGCTGGAGAAATAGGTGCGTATGCTTATAGAAAGGGATTTACTTATGCACTTTACAAGAACGGAAAAAATGAAGTGTATCCTTCTGGGTTTTACCTAGAGTAAATCAAAACTTTCGACTACAAGAAGAAAGCAGTGAAAATTAAGTTGAGAAAGATCTGACCTCTTGAGACTAGACTTTTTTCAGAGCTTCTTCTATTTCGGTAATGATGGTAGCCGGTCCCCCGAAATGTTCAACCACTTTAATAATTGCAAAATCTGATTCAATCATTTTGCGGAGTGCAATTCGATCATTGGGATTTATTCCTCCCCCAATAAAAACTAAATCCACCGGATTCATCTTTATATATTCTGCAGCTTCTTCTGTATTGAGAAAACCTCGGGTACTATATCCCGCTCTAGAAAGTATGTTCTCTACGTTCTGAAGTATGTAGTCATGTTGACCAATTACAGTAATATGGGCCTTTAAAACCGGAGTTGCCGTACTTTCAACACTTATATCATCCATTTTATCTAAACTCATGGCCGCTAATTTAAATTCTGACGTGCATATTTGCTGCTAAAGATTTCAACCAGGAAATTGTGAACGGTTTAATTTCAATCATACGCCTCACCAGGCCCATCAACTTGCTCATCATCGCGGCGACCATGTACGCTGTACGTTGGCTGTTGATTACCAAGTTATTGGCTGATCAACCCCAAATTCAGGAGCTGGCTTTTCCGGAGTTTTTGTTCTTTTTATCGGTCTGTGTTATGGTTTTGTTAGCCGCTGCGGGCAATATTATTAATGACTATTTTGACCAAAAGGTTGACCGAATCAACCGTCCGGAACGTGTAATAGTCGGAAAATTGGTGAAAAGGAGGGTAGCGATTGTCCTTCATCAGATCTTTAATATCACTGCGGTATTGATAACTTTGTTTTTAGCAGCCAAATCTGGAATGTGGTGGGTCCTGGGTGTACCGGTAAGCATGGCTACAGTTTTGTGGATTTATTCTCCAGTGCTCAAGAAAAATCCGTTTGTGGGCAATCTGGCAGTTGCTCTGTGCGTAGCAGTGGTTCCTTGGTGGGCCGGACTATTCGAACTAGAGACTTTGCGGCACAGTCAATGGGATGCATTGTTTCAACCCGACAGACTTTTTGCTGCTCTCAATTACTGGATTTGGGCGTATGTGTTCTTTGCGTTTCTACTCACTTTATCAAGGGAATCTGTGAAAGACATGGAGGATCTAGAAGGGGATAGAGCGGAGATGTACAAAACCCTTCCCCTTGTTTGGGGCGAATCTCGAACCCGATTTTACTCACTTATCTTGCAAGTAATCTGCATTTGTGGCACTTCCTATTTATTGTGGATAACCTTTGCCAAACTCGATTCAGAACGCAATTTTATATTCGCAGTCTTGGGATTGATTTTGATTCAAATAATTACTGCAATTAAAACTTACAACGCGACGAGCAAAGCAGATTATCACAGTTCTAGCATGTGGCATAAATGGGTTATGGCGGCCGGTCTATGTGTTTTGTTCTTCGCGTAGTAGAGCAATCTTAAACCCAGAATCCGCATTGGGATTCGCTATGAAGTGCTAAGCCCCAAAGATAGCAAGTGCTCTCGCCAGATTTTTATACCGTTTATCCCGCATTACGCATTAGGGCAATTTTTGTAGAATGCGTTCGGGATTCTCAAATATAAGCGATAGAATACTGCATTCATCGGCAAAATTAGGGTGCAATTTTTCTATCGCTTGATTTGGTTTTATGTATCTCTAATCTCGGCTCAGCCGAGACAACAGCTACTATAACGGCATTTACCACTTCGTGCATGAAAGATGCTGCAGCGCATTGCCCAAAAAAAACTTCCAATGCGCAAATGCAGCATGGACTATTTATTGTGCAGATTATTGCGCAGAATTGGTATTATCCCGAATCACGCGATGGAGATATCGGAATTCAGAGGTCGAACTATTACTTTGCTTCATCGTGTAGATTCGAGAATTCCGCAGCGCATTAACATCTAGACACTTCCAATGCGCAATGCGGGATTATTTGATGGTGTATATCCATACATCAAGAATAAAAATCGAGAAAGTGCTGGATATCAAAGTGGGTTAGCGCTGCACTAGATTTCCAATGCGGATTCTGGGTTTAAAACATCTGATCAAGAAATCCGGCGCAAAAGAAAAGTCCAATCATAAGGATAGAAAGAATCACCAGCGCCCATGTTTGTGATCTCATGATAACCATTCTTCCTGCATTTTCAATGGGAGTAAACATACATACCATTAATCTCAAGTAATAAAAGACAGAGACTACTGATGTAAGAATCATGATCACAGCGAGCCACAAAGCACCGCCTTTCATTACTCCTGTTATAACAAGATATTTAGCCATAAATCCGCTGAGAGGTGGTATTCCAGCCATGCTCAATAAGGCGAGCGTCATGGTGCCGGCCAAAATTGGATTACGACGTACAAGACCTTTGAAAGAATCAAACGTTACTGTATTGTTCGTAAAATTCGAAACGTATTGAAGTACACCAAATGCTGCAAGACTAGCAACACTATATGTAACTACATAAAACAATAGAGCTTGTGGACTGGAATACGTTGCAAACAAAATGGCGCCTAACATGAAGCCTGCATGTGAGATACTTGAATAGGCCAGAAGTCTTTTCACATCGCTTTGCCAAAGAGCTACAGTGTTCGCTATGATAAGCGACAAAGCAGAAAGCCAAATCATAACGTCATAAAAATTCTCTGTAGAAGAAAGGGTGACAAAGAATTTAAACATCGCAACAAATGCAGCTCCTTTTACCATTGTGGCCATGAGCGCTGTAAAGGGAGTTGGTGCGCCTTGGTAAACATCGGGAGTCCACAAATGAAAGGGAGCCAAGCCTGTCTTGAAAGCAAATCCTGATAGAATTAAAACCAATCCAGCATTGAGCAAAGCAGGGTGTTCGGGCATTGAACCAAGTGCAGTGGCGATGGCATTTAATTCGAAGCTCCCCGTGCTTCCATAAATAAGTGCAATACCAAAAAGTAACAATGCCGATGCGAATGATCCGAGCAAGAAATATTTGAAGCCCGATTCATTTGAAAGCAAATTTCCTCTTTGACTTGCAGCCAAAACATAGAGAGGAATACTTAGAATTTCTATTCCCAAAAACAACATAACCAGATTTTGGAAAGAGGCAAGTATGATAGCACCGCAGAGAGAGAATAAAACAAGAACGAGTAGGTCTACACCTTTAGAGATGTTTCGCACCGACTCATGAAAAAGCACAATCCAAGCAAGCGTAGTCAACGCAAGAGTAATGGTAAAAGCCAAGGCCAGGTTGTCGAAAACCAACATGCTGTGACCAAAAGGATTTTCGTTTGCCCCCCAATCAATAACCGCACAAGCTGCTAATCCGCCGAGAGCAAGGATGATAAAAGGCACCACAAATTTCCTGAGATTCAGGATATCCAAAGTGAGAACAACGATGCCGGCGAGAGATGATATCAGGAGTTCTTTCATTTCGTAAGCAATTCTATTACGGCACCTTGTGTGAGGTCCAGTATGGGTTTGGGATAAATACCTATTCCAATAACCAAAACAACGATGGTGATAAGAATGATTTTTTCTTTTGAAGTAAGTGGAGCAAATCCTGTGGTGAGCGCATTGGGAACCCCCAAAAACATTTGTTGAAATGCGCGTAGCATATATACAGCCCCTAAGATTACGGACAATCCTGCAATACCTGTGAGCACCATATTGTACTGTCCCAATCCAAGCAACAAGAGAAATTCTCCTACAAATCCGCTGGTGAATGGCAATGCGACAGAACCCATCACCATAATAAAAAACAGAAACGCAAAGAGCGAATTTTCATGTCGAATGCCCGAAATACTTTTCATCTCGTCGGTTTTAATTCTGCTAGTTATAATGTCATATACATAGAACATTCCCACAGCTAAAATCCCATGACTAAGCATTTCCACAAGGCCGCCTTGAATTCCTTGTTCATTGCCCGAAAGCACTCCCGCACTGATTATTCCGACGTGTGCAATGGAGGAGTATGCAATCAGCAATTTGTAGTTTTTCTGAACCAGTGCCATACATGAAGCATACACAACTGAAATTACGCTGAGCACCACAGCCCAAATCCCATAGTCGTTTAGACCATCTGGAACCATAGGCAAAACCATGCGAATCAAGCCATAGGTAGCCATTTTCAGCATGATTGCAGCTAGCAACATAGTGCCAGCAGTGGGAGCCATTTGGTAGGTAGATGGCTGCCAAGTATGAAAAGGAAATACCGGCATTTTTACAGCGAATGCAATAAAAATGCCGCCGAATACCAAACCTTGTTCAGTGCTGCTCATCATTTTTCCCGCTTGATAGAGCGCATCGAAAGCAAAAGATTGATCGGGCGTTTGTAAGTACACGTATATCAACGAAAGAAGCATGAACAAACTTCCGAATAAAGTATAGAGGAAGAACTTGATGGTAATTGCCGCTTTGTTTTCTGCTTTTCCCCAAACATGTGCAATGAAGAATATAGGTACAAGGCTTAATTCATAGAAAAGGTAAAAGAGAAAGGCGTCTGCAGAAGCAAAACAGCCCGACATGCCGCCAATCATAAGCAGAACCAATGAGTAAAAAATATGTGGGTTCTTGATTTCAGATTCTTTTGTGGCAAATATTATAAGCGGAGCAGTAATGTAGGTGAGCAACATCATTACAAGAGAAATCCCATCTAATATGAAACTGAAATGAATGCCGAGCGACTGCATCCAGGGTTCGTAAAAGCTCAACAAGGCGGTCATTCCATAATTGTATTGCACTATGGCTGTAATCGTAACAGCGAGACCTGCAAGAGAACCACCAAGAGCAATTTTTCTTGCCATCGTCGGTCCGGCAATCACAATAGCCAAACCAAGGATTATAGGTAGTAATATAAGTAGGAGTGTCAGCATATTTATCTATTCAATCGGCGTATTAATCAATGCTTAGGTTTTCCAAATTAACATGGCAATAAGACCGAGCACCATTATCACTATATATATGTACATGGATCCATTTTGTAGAAGTCGAAACTGACCTCCTATTTTTCTGCTCAATTTTCCTGTACCGTCAACTGAGGCATCAATGATTTTAGTTTCCGTCCATCTTGCGAAAAATGAACTGATTTTGTCAAGACTTCGACGGAACAAGGAGTCATAAATTTCATCGAACCAATATTTATTCAATAGAGTTCTATGCAATGAACTTTTAATATCCTTGTCTTCTAGAGCAAGTTGTCCGTTCTTTTTATACATGCTCCATGCAAAGTACAAACTGCCGAGTGCTATAATCGTAGCCACAACCATAAGAATGGCTTCGGTACCAATTGACATGTGCATTGCAGGCATAATCATTACGGGACTCAGAAAGTGATCGAGCCAATGTGTGAAATGTATAGAATGACCAAGGGCATGCGGGAAACCGATAAATCCGCCGAAAATCGACAGCACAGCCAAAACCACTAATGGAATAGTCATAGATTTTGGGGACTCATGCAGATGATGTTCTTGATCGTGTGTTCCTCTGAATTTTCCATGAAAAGTTAAGAAGTACAAACGGAACATGTAAAATGCTGTGAGAGCCGAAACAAAAATGGCGAGAGCAAAGACAGGGATATTATTTTCCCAAGCCACAGCTATAATCTGATCTTTAGAAAAGAATCCTGCAAGAGGAGGAATTCCGCTAATGGCGATAGTGCCAATCAGAAAAGTGAGGTGCGTTGTAGGCATCCATTTTTTAAGTCCGCCCATTCTTCTGATATCTTGTTCTCCACCCATGGCGTGTATCACCGAGCCACTACCAAGGAAGAGAAGTGCTTTAAAGAAAGCATGTGTTATAACATGAAATACCGCTGTGCTGTATGCTCCTAGCCCAAGAGCAATGAACATAAAGCCCAATTGTGAAACAGTAGAATAGGCGAGGACTTTTTTAATATCGTTTTGCGTAAGTGCCACAGTAGCTCCTAGAATTGCGGTGAGTACCCCTGCCCAAGTAACAATGGCACTAGCTGTTTCGCTGGCGGCAAATAAATCGCTACTTCTGGCAACCATATAAATACCTGCCGTAACCATTGTAGCAGCGTGGATCAATGCAGAAACCGGAGTAGGACCTGCCATAGCATCGGGCAGCCAGGTATGTAGCGGTATTTGAGCACTTTTCCCCATGGCGCCAATAAAGAAAAGTACTGCTATCCATGTCGTCATCTCTGAACTCAGGCTACTCGACTCATGATTGATGAATAGGTCGCTATAATTTAAAGAACCCGCCTGAAAAAATAGCAAGCACATACCTAGTATGAATCCCAAGTCACCAATGCGGTTCATCACAAATGCCTTCTTTGCAGCATCGTTATTTTTCATGTCCTTGTACCAAAAACCAATGAGCAAGAAAGAACACAGACCAACTCCTTCCCAACCAACAAACATGGTGAGGTAAGAATCTCCTAGAACTAAAATCAACATGAAGAAAACAAAGAGATTTAGGTATGAGAAAAACCTATTAAACCCTTCATCGTGGTGCATATATCCGATAGAATAGACGTGAATCAAAAATCCAACGCCAGTTATAAACAGGAGATATATACTAGAAAGAGGATCTACCAAAAAACTTATTCCAATGTGCAAATCTCCAGAGTTGATCCATTCAAATACTGGCACAATACTTTGAGTGCCACCGTGCACTTGAGAGGTAAAAACAAGGATGGAAGTGATAAAAGAGAGCAGAATTGAACCCGATGCAATGGAGCCAACAAATGATTTAGAAAGTCCCTTACCCACAAATGCGATGTAGAGGAAAGACACCAGTGGAAAGAGCGGAACCAGAGATACAAGTTTTTCCATACGTCGGTTTTGTTCGAGCCAAATATATTTTAAGCAACCATTTTTACCGAACTTCCTGAGAGCAAAGTCGGGTCTTCCAATTGGGTATTCAAGTTCAAATGCATCAACCCTTCATTTGATTTAGTACATCAGTGTTGGTGGTGTGCATATTGCGATACAACATCATCAAAATGGCAAGTCCTACCGCTACTTCAGCAGCAGCTACAACCATAATAAAGAACACGAAAATCTGCCCATCGGTTTGTCCCCACATCTTGGAGAAAGCCACCAGAGCCAAATTCACAGCGTTGAGCATAAGTTCTACGCACATGAACATAATGATAGCATTTCTTCTAAACATGATTCCAAATGTCCCTAGTGCAAATAGCACTACCGAGAGTATCAAATAGTGGTTGATGGTTATGCCTTTGATAAGTTCCATTATGCTCTACTTTTTTTAGACAGATAAACTGCACCAACCATTGCTCCCAAAAACAGGATGGACGCCAATTCAAATGGGATGAGGTATTCTCTGAATAGAACAGTTCCAATGTTTTCTACCATCCCAATTTTAGAAGTATCAATACCTGTGGCTTGAGCTTGAAACTCAGCTTTATTCAATGCAGCTATCAGAACGAGCATCAATATTCCACCAGAAACAATTGTAAGTGCTTTCGATAAAAACCCTTTACGTGTTTCTTGCAGATTGTTCAAGTTAAGCATCATAATTACATATAGAAAGAGCACCATGATGGCCCCAGCGTATACAATGACATGCACGGCACCTAAGAACTGTGCGTTCAGCAAAAAGTAGTGACCCGCGATAGCGAAGAAAGTTACAATAAGAGACAGCACACTATACACAGGATTTTTACTCAGTATCATTCCTATAGCACTGAATACTGCAACAAATGTGAGAAACCAAAATACGTATTGAGCAAGCATAGTTCAGATCTGGGGTTTAGTGTCCACGGCTGATGGTCGGTTTCGGGTCCTTAAAAGTGCGGTTGTGAGAATGTTTTTTATCGTGTTTAAATTCTAGAACTTCAGGAGTTTGTCTTTTACTCACGTCAACTCGTTGATCAATGGGTTCAACAAGAATATTTTTACCAAACACCTCTTCTCCTCGTGTAAATGAAGAAGGTACTATTCGATCGGTAAGGAATATGGCTTCTTTTGGACAAGCCTCTTCACAAAGTCCGCAGAAGATGCAACGAAGCATATTGATCTCATAGATGCTTGCATATTTCTCTTCGCGATAAAGATTTTCTTCTCCCTTTTTACGCTCCGCACTTTCCATTATAATTGCTTCGGCCGGACATGCAACGGCACAAAGTCCGCAGGCTGTGCATCTTTCAGCTCCGTCCTCATCTCTTTTGAGCACGTGTTGCCCTCTGTAAACCGGAGCGAATTCGCGTTTGGTTTCAGGATATCTTATTGTAGGTGTGCGCTTGAAAATGTGTGAAATAGTAATCAGCATACCTTTAAAAATAGCAGGAAGGTAAAGCCGCTCAGCAAGAGTCAGTTCCCTTACGGTTACGGTTTTACTTCTGTTTGTTAATGGCATGATACTAAAATTATCTTTTCTGTATGGAAATAAATCAATCCAATTTTCCTAAAAAATACATCACTAGTCCGGTGATAAATATGTTGGCAATAGCCAATGGCAACAGTACTTTCCAACCGAGGTTCATGAGCTGGTCGTATCGGAATCTCGGCAAAGTCCAACGTACCCACATAAACAACAAAATGAATCCAATCACTTTCCCAAAGAAAATAACAGTTTGCAAAATGGTCAATCCATTGGCTGAAAGTCCTATCGCATCAGCAAGTTCATGTTGAAATGGGAAGTTATATCCGCCGAAGTATAAAGTAGCCATCACCGCTGAGGAAATGAACATGTTGATATACTCAGCGAAAAGAAAGAGACCGAGCTTCATTGAAGAATATTCGGTATGATATCCACCCACAAGTTCTGATTCACATTCGGCGAGGTCAAATGGCGCGCGATTCGTTTCTGCGAAAGAGCAGATGATGAAAATGAGGAATCCCAATGGTTGATACACAACGAATGCCAAACCTGCATCTTGCTGAGCAACAATTTCTTTGAGACTCAATGAGCCAGTGAGCATTACTAAAGCAATAATGGCCAGACCCATGGCTATTTCGTAGCTTATCATTTGTGATGAAGCCCTTAATGCTCCAAGCAAGGAGTACTTATTGTTTGATGCCCAACCACCGATCATGATTCCATAAATACCCATTGAAACCACACCAAACATGTAAAGAATGCCAATGTTGATATCAGTGATTTGAAGCGGGAAGGTGGTTTCTCCGATAGTTAGATTTCCGCCCCACGGTATCACAACACTCACCATGCAAGCCGTGAGCATGAATAAGCTTGGACCGAGAATAAAGAGCCACTTATTTGATTTAGAAGGAATCATTTCTTCCTTCATAAACATTTTCACACCATCAGCTAGGGGTTGAAGCAATCCAAACGGACCGGCTCTCGATGGACCCACCCTATCTTGCAGAATGGCTGCGAATTTTCTTTCTCCCCATGTAGCATATGCCGCTACAGCCAATGAAATGGTGAAGATGATCACGCAGAGTAGAATGGAGTATATCAATTCAGGGCTCAAACTCATGACAGGTTTCTAATAATAGCGGCAAATGTACCTTTTGAGGGGTAATGTGAGGTATAGAAACGGCTTTTTTTTTAGCCTATAACCAACAATCGTAGAATCTGTTTTTATCGCCTAGAAGATTTTCATCGAAAAAGTCGATACAAACGATAATTCTGAATGGCAAATCTTTAGAAATCTACCTGATTTCCAGTGTTTTCGTTTGAATATGATCTGTAGTTTGAATAGTCAACATATAAAACCCAGGAGGCAGAGTAGAAGTATTTACTTGGGTTGTTTGGGATTGAATCTTTCCGAAAAGAACGGATTGCCCCAACGAATTGGTCAAATAGAATGAACCAATTGAAGATCCTGTTTTAAGACTTATGGATATTTGGTCGGAAGCGGGATTCGGAAATAAATAGAAATCCGGTGTTTCATTTTCTTCAATTCCAGGCCAAAGAACAAATACCTCGTAAGACACAGCTTCTCCGGTGCACCCATCTTCGGTGGTTTCAACAATTGTAACAAATTCAGAACCCTCTTCCAGCCATGTGATATCAACCGAGGCGTTTCCCTGACCCACTATAGAGGTGTTTAGCAAAGTGGACCAATTGTAGACACTGCCCGGGGTAGAAGGATATGTATAGGTAAATGCGGCCTCCTCCGCAAATGCTAAATCACTTCCTTCAATTTCAAAAAGTTCTACATATTCACAATCTCCCTCATCGGTGGCATTTGCATTGAAATTGCATGCTTCGGGATCATAACATCCTACAATCTCCAATTCATCACAAATTCCATCTTCATCAGTATCCATGATGCAGTTTCCTTCGCAGTTTAAATATAATTCTGGATATTCACAAGAGCCATCGTTGTCAGTGGCTTCGATTTGATAGTTGCATGCCGCTTCATCATTACAACCCACAATTTCTAGTTCATCACAAACACCGTCCTCATCTATGTCAGTCAAACATACTCCAGCGCAATTGTAGAAGGACTCAGCGTAGTCACACAAGCCATTGTCGTCGGTGGCATCAGCACTGTAGTTGCAAGCTTGTTCATCCATGCAACCTAGAATTTCTAATTCATCACAAACTCCGTCCACGTCTATATCATTTGTACACCCTCCCGAACAATTGTAATATTCTGGTGCATATTCACAAGAGCCGTCTTCTTCATTTGCCGCCGCATTGAAGTTGCAAGCCAAATCATCCATGCAACCTGCTGTAATTTCGTACAGCGTGATTCTTTGATTGGAAGGAATGTTGTTAACGCTTGTAACAATGCCACTTGGCCAATAAACGTTGATCTCATCTATGACTACATTGCTGCCCGCTCCGAAAAATTGTGTGTAGCTATGTTGCGAACTGAATCCTTCACCACATGCTAATCTTTTAGTCTGAGTTATTCCGCCAATGGTTACTTCAATGATGGCGCCTATGGCAAAACGATTCGATACCTCAGCCACCAAGTCAATGGTCAAATGATGATTGGTTGTGAAATTGTTTCTCCACAATGTGTTTAAAGTTCCTGTGCTATTGTTTTTCATCAAGTCAGGTTTGCCATCACCATTGTAATCGCCCATGCCCAAACCAACACTGTAGTTGGCATCCGTTCCAAATCCCCAAGCGACATTGGCATTGCTGTAAGCAAGTCCATTGCCTGGATTTTGCAACATATAGCTCGAAAATGGAAAACTTGCGATGCCGTTAATATGTATGTCCAAATCCATGTCACAATCTGCATCTAGAAAAACAGCGCCCCAACTAAATTTGTTTAGAACCAATCCCATAGATGCAGCTGCATTGGTGAATGTGCCGTTACCTTCATTTCTATACAAGGTATTTCCGGTTGTATTGTTGGTGAGATAAATATCCATGTCGCCATCATTATCGTAGTCTCCTACTGTTGCGCTCATACTGTCGTTTTCCACATTGGTGCCTGTGCTTTCCGAAGTATTTTCAAATGTGCCGTCACCATTGTTTCGAAACATGATATTTCCTTGATCGTGGTCCTGACCAATATACAAATCGGACCAACCATCGTTGTCATAATCGAGCGAAGTCATTACTACGGTACTGTTTCCAACTCCTGTCAAACCGGCTGCTGATGTTACGTCTTCAAATTGCCCGTCACCAAGATTATGGTATAGCGTAAGGTCGCCAATCAGAAAAGCTGTGCGATGACCAACGCAGATATCCGGGAGGCCATCTTTATCATAATCGAACCATGTTGCGCAGAAAGATTGAACTGACGGGTCATCAAATCCACAAGTTTGAGTGATGTCTACAAACACCATATTTCCTGTGTTTTCGTAGAGTTTGTTCTCCAGTTTGGAGGCAACATATAAATCTAGATCTGCGTCGTTATCTATATCGATCCACAAGACTTGCTTTACCTCCGAAACATTCGTCACAAGAGGAGCTATTTCTACCAAAGTACCTGCATTATTTTGGTGGAATTTAATATCCATTCCATTGCCTGTTGCCACAGTGATGTCGTCCCATCCATCTAAGTTGAAATCAACAAAGCTTATGCCACCGCCGTATTCGCCATTCATGTAATCATAGTCCATCCAAAACTGAGCTGCATGTTCGCTGAAACCTTGAGAGAATGAACTATGAAAAATTGAAATAAAAAGAATGGACAAGAATAGTTTCACAACAGATGGGTTTAAGTTTATACAGCCGATTAATCTAGCACCCTATTGTGTGCATCGAAAAGTCTTTTGCAAAGAAAGGCCTTTTACGTAAAATGCAATATAAAGTTGCACAATTCAGACGTTTGGGCATCGCCCCATATCTCTGCTAAATGACTGAAAATACTGGTGTTATGAGGGATAACTATGAGATTTGCAAATACGAGAACTCAGGTATTATTTGGATCCAAGGCTCCATGACCAAGAGAAACCTTCTGACCATGGGGAATACTCTTAAGTTGTCGTTCAGTGGTGTTTTTCAGTGCTTTCAAACTTTCATAGTGATTAGCGGAAATAACTGATTGATGATCTACGTGGGTAGGACCTTCGATGACCCAATCTGAAGTTTGCTTTTTATCGAATCTGCACGTGTTACAGATCCAATCTTCCACTTCTCCATATTGATCTTTTCTACCAGTAACACGCAAAACCTCTTCTCCTTGATACCACAGGCGAACTTTGCCAGCGCAATGTGGACAATCTCTATGGGCATCCATTGGTTTTGTATACCAAACACGACTTTTAAATCTAAAGGTTTTGTCGGTTAAAGCACCTACTGGACATACATCGATCACATTGCCGGACATTTCGTTGTCGATGGCATTCGTTATATAAGTAGAAATTTCAGAAACTTCGCCGCGATTGATTACACCGTGAACACGCCCATCGGTAATTTGGTCTGCTACTTTCACGCAGCGATAGCAGAGAATGCAGCGATTCATATGCAGTTGCACTTTGTCGCCGATATCAATTTTTTCAAACTCTCTTCGCGGAAACTCAAAACGGGTAGAAGCCTTACCATTTTCGTAAGCTAGATTTTGCAAGTCGCATTCTCCCGCTTGGTCACACACAGGACAGTCAAGGGGGTGATTGAGCAAAAGAAATTCTACAACACCGGCTCTCGCTTCGAGCAAATCAGGAGCAGTGATGTTTTGCACCTCCATTCCATCCATCACGTTGGTTCTGCACGATGCAACAGGTTTGGGCATAGGACGCGGATCTTTTTCGCTTCCTTTGGTCACCTTTACAATGCAAGTTCGGCAATATCCTCCACTGGTTTTCAACTTGGTGTAATAACACATTGCAGGTGGTACAATTTCGCCACCTATCATACGGGCTGCATTGAGGATGGTAGTTCCATCCGGTACATCGACAGTGATTCCGTCTATGGTAATTTTCGCCATATCGTTCTACAAATTCTTAGATTCTGATTCTATTAAGACTTCAAAAAGTCTTGCTTTATGCGGTGCAAATGTCGGGTAAATAGCCTTTGGCTTCAATTATTTGGTGAAAATCGTAATCAGAATTTCAAAGTATTATTTGGACATTCCTTTTAGCACCCTTTGAAGGTTCTTAAACAGAAAGACCGGAAAATCCCGGCCTTTCTGAAAACAAATGATGAAAAGTTTATTTCGAAAACTGAATTTCAGCTTGGATTTTCACATCTTCGCTCACAAGAAGTCCACCGGCTTCCACTGGGGCATTCCAGCTTAAATTCCAATCTGTGCGTTTTATTTTGCCATCAAGGCTAAAACCTGCCTTGGTATTTCCCCATGGATCTTTTCCAATACCACCAAATTCTACATCGAATTTCACTGGATTGGTTTTTTCACGGATGGTAAGATTGCCGTGTAATGCATATTTATCGTCTTCAACTTTTTCAAGTTTGGTGCTTTCAAAAGTCATATTTGGATGATTCTCGGAGTCAAAGAAATCGGCAGACTTCAAGTGTCCATCTCTCTGATCATTACCGGTATTTACACTGGCTGTTTCTGCTGTGAATTTGATTTTAGCTGTTGTGAAGTCGTCTCCTTCAGTTTCTACATCGGCGGAAAACCTACCGAAACTACCACTCACATTAGTTATCATTAGGTGACGAACTTTAAATCCGATTTCGCTGTGAGTAGGATCTAGGTTCCATTTAATTGTTGACATTATTTTTTCGTATTTATATTTGAGTGACGCAAATCTCCATTGGTCTTGATCTTCATACCCTTGACTTGTATCAAGAAACCACATTTTCCAATCTTGTATATAGAATGCGATGCCACTTCTATTATCCAGGAATCCGCATTGGGATTCGCTATGAAGTGCTAACCTCCACAGATAGCAAGTGCTCTCGCCAGATTTTTATACTGTTTATCCCGCATTACGCATAAGGGCAATTTTTGTAGAATGCGTGCGGGATTCTCAAATCTAAGCGATAGAATACTGCATTCATCGGCAAAATTAGGGTGCAATTTTTCTATCGGTTGATTTGGGTTTATGTATCTCTAATCTCGGCTCAGCCTAGACAAAAGCTACTATAACGGCATTTACCACTTCGTGCATGCAAGATGCTGCGGCGCATTGACCAAAAAAAACTTCCAATGCGCAATGCAGCATGGACTATTTATTGTCCAGAATTGGTATAATTTGATGGTGCATATTAAGACATCAAGAATAAAAATCGAGAAAGTGATTGATTTCAAAGGGTGTTATCGCTGCAATATATTTCCAATGCGGATTCTGGAATTATCACCCATTCGGGTGAGAGCACTTTTGTGGCCTTATTACAAATTTGGCGGGAGAAATATTCACACCCATGAAAGAAATCCTCGATAAAACATACCGTTTCGGCAAGGAAAAATTTGTACCTATTTCGTTCGATGAAAATTCATTTGTGATGGATTGGATATGCGAAAGGGGAGGTTCTGTTCCTGAGCACATTCATAAATTCATGGACGAACAATTTACTGTTATTTCAGGTCCGGTTCACTTTTCAATGCGTGGAGAATCATTTTCAAAAGACAATGGTGAGGTAGTATTTATTCCGCGGAATACCCCACATAGTGTTGCCAACAAAAGTGGAAGTGCTGTGAAGTGCAGAATAGTTTACTCGCCTTGTGATGATACAGCGAAAATGTTTTGGGTTGGTGAGCAGCTAAATCTTTTGAGGCCCGATGCGAAGAATAATTTTTTGGTTCAGATGTGGGTGAGTCGCCAACTAGGTTTGAATGAATTTTCTAGTGCAAATCCAAAATCTATTCCGGGGCGGTTTATCTATTGGTTGCTTTGGAGAATTTTAGGTGCAATGGCATTATTTGGCGGTTGGTCGAAATATGAGAGTTCCCTTAAATCCCGTAGCAGTTTTATTTTGTGAACTCACGCTGCACGGAAGGCAGGCAATTGAAAGGAAAATTTTGTTCCTTGATTAATCTTGCTTTGCACATTTATATCTGAGCCATGAAGTTCCAGAATTTTTTTTGTAATAGCAAGACCCAGACCGGTGCCATTATTCGAATTCTCCGATTTTCCTTTATAATAACGGTCAAAAATAAGAGGCAAATCTTCTTCACTGATTCCCGAACCGGTATCTGAAATATTGACTCGGATTGCGCCTGAATCCTCTGCGATCAATTCAAGGGTTATCACATCTCCTTGAGAGCAAAATTTTAGAGCATTATCCATTAAATTTTGCAACGCTCTGTCAAGAAGGCCAATATCAGCAAATGCGAGAGGAATTTCCTTAGACAAGATCGTATTAATGCTCACACCTTTTTCATTTGCGATAAGCCGGAATTTGCTTGCCATGTCCGTAATGAGCTCTACAATTGAAAGGGGTTCCATATTCGGTTGTACTGCTCTGCTTTCTAGTTTACTTAATTCAAATAGGTCGTTTACCAATTTTTTTAGTCTATCCACATTTTTGAGAACAACGTTGAGATACTCCGTTTTTTCTTCGACGGTTAACTGCTGACCTTTTGATTGAAGTATCTCCGCAAATCCCTGGATACTTGCAATTGGGGTTCGGAGATCATGACTAATGTTCGAAATCAATTCTTTTCGAAGTTTGTCAACACCTTTGAGCTCCTCCATGTTTCTTCCAATTGTTTCTGCCATTTCATTGAAGGTAGTACTCACCATTTTTAGTTCACCATTTACGTTTTCCATTCGGGTGTCAAGATTGCCTTTCTGAAAAAGTTTGAACGAATCAATTACTTTATTCAACTTACGAGTTATAACATAGATGGCTATCAGACCAAGTATTGCTGCAATTGCCAGAGTGATCAGTACCGATCGGACAATCGATTTAAAGAGGTAACTACTTGAAAGGGTATTCTCTTCACTGGCGTAAAGGTCAGAAGCAAGAATTATATAAATGTAACCATTTATCAATTCATTATTTAGAATAGGTGCAACACTGAAGATGTTTTGCTTACTGGGATGTCGAGGATCATCTCCGAGAATGAGACGTGGTTGGTCTTGAGACAAAAAGCTCTTTATGGGTTCGATTGAAACTTTTTTGAGTTGAACGACTTTGTCAGGAGCAACAAAATTCAAGATATTTCCAGTTAAGTCCAAATGGTATACTTCTACACCCGGATTGATAACCATCATGGAGTGCATAATGTCTTGAAGAGCAAGTTTAATATCTGCAGAGTTCAGCAGAGGTCCAATATTATGAACTGTATTTTTTGCAATATCTCTTCCTAGGTTTTGAGCTACCTCCATGGAATATCTGTTTGAATTCTTCAACGTAATGTACATTGTGCATCCCGAGACCACGAGAAGCACCAATAGAAATACTGAAGCGAGTTTCCAAAAAAGTTGAGTCATCTTATATTTCTCTAAATCGGTATCCTACGCCCCAACTGGTCAAAATGAATTTTGGATTATTCATATCATCTTCAACTTTATGCCTTAGCCTATTCATGTGCGAGTTTACTGTGTGTTCGTAGCCATCATGGGTGTAGTTCCAAATCTGTTCTAGTAGATCCATTCGCGAATATGTTTTTCCGGGGTTTTGAATGAATAATGCAAGTAGATCAAATTCTTTTGGTGTTAGAGAAAGAGTAAGCCCATTCTTCTTTACCATTCTTTTATTCACATCCACAAAAAGACCATCAACCTCATAAGGCCTTTTTAGTTTGGAATTGTTCAATCCTTCTAGCGGAAAGCGCCGTAGTATTGCCTTTACCCGCGCTTGCAGTTCCCTAGCACCAAAGGGCTTTGTCATGTAGTCGTCTGCCCCGGTTTCAAGAGCTACAACTTTATCTATCTCCTCGCTTTTTGAGGTGAGCATCATAATCGGTGTTTGTGTATTGCTTCTTCTGATTTCTCTACAAATTTCTATTCCATCTATGCCGGGTAACATAATATCCAAAATGATGAAATCATATTCGTTGTTTAGAGCTTTGGAAAGCCCATTGGCACCATCGAAAGCACTTTCAACGTCAAATTGCATATCATTTAAATGAAGTTTTATCAGTTTGTGAATATCAAGTTCATCTTCAACAAGAAGTACTTTTTTGTGTTTTGACATAATTGTCTTCTCCATTGGTAAAGTGCACGAATTTACAGTCATTCTTGCTTCTGTTTGATTTCATATACCAACCCAAAGGAAAGATAGTTACTCGAGTATACGTTTTGCCTGCGGATAGGGATATCGGTGAATCCGTTTAACTGAATGTTCATTCCAAAATTTCTATATATAGAAGTTAGAAACATGAGTGAGAATTGAGAATAGGTGGTTCCGGATTGTCGGACAAAATCAGCAACTCCTTCATTTTGTTCAATGTTCATTAGAGCGCTGTATTTACCTATTATCCAGGCGTTGCTGTATGGCGAATATCCAATCTCCAAACCGGCTTTGGCCTGATCGTTAAATTTGATTTCCGCGTAAGAAGTTCGAAGGTTGTATGCTGCATATGCAGTTCCAAAAAGTGATTTAGAAATACTCTTGGAAGCAATGAAATGTGTCCAGAAATTCCACTCTCCATCTCCAGTTGGAAGATTGACATAGCCAAATTGGTGGTTGTCGTTGTAGGCAATGGCATTGGATTTGCCAGTGGGTATTTCTGCTCCAATTTGAATTGCAAAAGGAGCAACATTTCTGAATGGTTTAAATTTTAACTCTATTCGAAGATCTCCGAGCCCTCTGACTCGCTCTGTATTGCTATATTCCGCAGTTTTCGATATGGGCAGATAGAACAGTCCTGTTATTTTGGACGAGAACCCATACTCGGCGTACGCTGAAAGTTCGCTAGTAGAAAAGGCATTGGTTTTATTTTCCATCGCCTCCAAATTGAAGTATCGCTCTGAAGTCCAATTCTGGTATCCAATCTGACTCCAAAGTTCTCCCTTGTTTCGCAGCCAGCCGCTTTGGCCCTCTGCCAAAAGGACATAACTGATTAAGGTTATTGTAAGAATTAATTTGTGCATACGTTGGAGAAGGTTTTTAGTGGATCACTAAAGCGCGGCGGCAATGCCCGAAGAAGCATAAGGTTTTCTTATTTTTTTTCATTAGTGAGATGAATTTGAATTTTGCACTGCCAACCGCACTTACTCAACCAAAACCGAGATAAAAATTTGATTATTTAACCGAGAATTGCGCGATGAAGATATCGGAATTCATAGGCCGAACTATTACTTTGTTCCATCGTGTAGATTGGAGAATTCCGCAACGCATTAACCTCAAGATGCTTCCAATGCGCAATGCGGGTTTAAGGCGTTCCATAAAGTTTTTGCGAAGATTCTCGAACTCTGAAAATGGCATCTAGTTTAATGCAGCGTATCCGAATGGAATACTCGCTGAAGCGCACCACAGTATTACATGATCAAATTGAGACCCGGAAGCAGGGGCAATTTTGAAATATCTATCACCGCCCGAATTCACATTGCCTATGAGTTTTAAGTCCGGATTGCCATTTCCCGGATCCGCTACATAATCCATACTTGTTGATAGGTAGACAACCAAAGTACCTGTAGCAAAATTACTGGTAAACCCACCCGACAGCTTCAGAAATTGGACTCCGTCTTCATCGGTTCCAAGTTGCGCAACACCTGCTGTTCCGGTAGAATTTTGCTCTACTAAAGCGCCACTTTTAGAAACGGTGAACGTACCTCGGGGCTGACTGGTATCTACCATAACTGTATTTGTAATGGTTTCTGTTTCTTTTTCACAAGAAGTAAAAAGGAGTGCGGCAAACGCACAAAGAAGAATTGTTTTCATTGATTTTATGAATTGGTTTGTATTCCTCAAAAGTCCAATTCTTTCTTTTCTTTGGTGGTTTCAAAAGAATAACCAATGTGTACAAAAGTGTAACAGAAGACTTAATCTTGCAATTTCAGGAATCCAATGCCATCAAACGATGCAGCCGAAGTTGACTCAAAGAATAACAAAACTGTAAACTTTGAGCAAACGTGACGAGGAATAAATGGAAGGACTCGTTATAAATTCTAGTTCTCTGTACCACCTCGTTTGACATGAATAGGCATCGTTACACCAAACATTCCATCCCACTCGGTAAAGAAAAAATGTTGTGAAGCCCGATCATTGAGGTCATTCCCGCGCGTTACGATATCAGGCATATTGATAAACCCTTTTTTCATTTCGGCCCTAATGAAGAAGTACTTGAAGAATACGAATTCTAATCCAAGTTTTGCGTCTAGTCCATAGCCCGCCAAGTGGAACTGATCGTTTTTAGGACTGCCCATCAACGTTACATTACTTTTTGGTAACATCGCTCCAATACCTGCTCCGGCAAATCCATTGAATTGAAATTTCGGAGAATTAAAAATGGATTGAAAGTACTCCAACTCTGTATTTATGTAATTCAATCCATCGGTATGTTCAAACAGAAGAAAATCGGGATGCAAGAGTATTTTGCCATCATCGATCAATTGATCATAATCTGAATTTGGAAGCGTTCCTTCGAAACCAGCGGTTACATGGTTCACCATTACATATTTCATGTGATCAACACCCAAAGAAATAGCCAAATTTTTCTGTAGAAAATAACCCAGACGCATATTCGTTTGTGGTATCGTAATGGTTGATGGCTTGAAGTAAAGTTCAACATCAAACTTACTCTGGCGATCATTGGCAGAGATATCCAAAAGAGTAAAATCGTAGTTGCTTCCTGTAAAATGAATATCGCTAGCCGAATAGTGACTTCGGTTCCATCCCCATCCAAAGTACCATTCACCTTGCCGATTCATATCACCTAGCCACTGTGCATCCACTGCCATTGAAGTACAGATAAACCACAGGAGAAAAATGGACTTGGTCAATTCTTTCATTAAATTCTTTTCGAGAGGTGCAAAGATACTCTTGTATAGCCCTGCCTGCTGTGATCTTTCTCACTCGGTTTTGAGTTTATATTTGAGCAAAAAGAGAAAGTGAGGTACATTGTATTCTTTTTTATTCTGAGCATCTCAACTGCGGCTTATGCCCAATTGAAAGCGCCAAGGAACCTGGTTTTCGAAGGAGCTGGAATACGGGGTATTGCGTATTCCGGGGTAATAGAGGTACTTGAAGAGGAGGGATTGCTAGCCAACGTTGATAAAATCGGAGGCACATCCGCGGGAGCACTCACAGCGATGATGCTTTCTCTTGGATACAGTGCCTCGGAAATTTCGCAAATCATTTCAAGTACTCGTTTCGAACGTTTCAATGATGGTCGCTATTTTTTTGCTGGTGGAGTTTCTAGAATGTTCACCCATTTTGGTTGGTATCACACGGATAGATTGGATTCTTGGATTGGGGAATTGATTAAAGCAAAAACCGGAAATCCGGATCTTACGTTTTCACAATGGAAAGAGAAGGGTTATCGCGATTTGTATGTCACAGGAACTTGCTTGAATCGTCAGGAGTTGATCATTTTTGGTTTTGAGAATTACCCGAAAATGCGTGTACGCGATGCTGTCCGAATATCAATGTCTATTCCTTTGTATTTTGAAGCATCGTTTATCGATCGCGACGGAAATCCTGTAGATCCTGACACAGCTATATATTGCGATGTAGTAGTTGATGGTGGAATGCTTGGGAATTTTCCAATCGATATATTTGATTCATGGACAACAGATTCATCTGGAGCAAATGTGAGGATACCGAATTGGAGTACCATAGGCTTTAGAATAGATTCGGATGAACAAATAGAAATGGATAGTACATCGAGAAAGCTTGTCGAGATTCCAATAAAAAATTTCAATGATTACATGTCGGCATTTTACATTTTGATTTTGGAAAACATGAATCGTTCGAAGCTCGACGAAAACGATTGGGCGAGAACAGTTTCGGTTTCTTCCGCAGGAGTTGGACCTAGAATCAAGCGCATGCCGAATAATCTTCAGGATAAATTAATAGACAGCGGCAGACTTCATACAACACAATTTTTGCGTCGTCAGAAATTCATCGACGGTTAAACCCAACCTCATTGGGGTTAGCGCTGCAATTTTTCTCTCGCTTGATTTGGGGTAAAATGCACTGCGGGATACAATATGGAGCAACAGGCGCATTTACGAAGGGGAAGCCGTGCGCCCATCTTGTGATTTGGGTGCATTTGAAAACGGGATTTACAAACGGTGAAAATAAAAATCGAGAAAGCGCCTGTCATTGAACTTTTTAAGTCATGTAATAGATTCCATTTGGAAATCTGGATTAAATCAAAACTGTGATTTACACATCTACAGTGCTATGCATTCTATAGTAATGTTTCACGTCTTTAATAGAAGAAGGACGTTGCACGTACTCTTCGAACTCCTTTCTGAAATGTCGAATAGCACTCGCAACAGGCCACGCAGCGGCTTCACCAAGCGGGCAGATAGTTTTCCCTTCGATTTTACTTTGTATGTCCCAGAGTAGTTCAATGTCTGAAAGTGTACCATGACCATTCAGGATTTTGTTCAATATTTTTTCCATCCAGCCGGTGCCTTCTCTACATGGGCTGCATTGCCCACAACTTTCGTGGTGATAGAAACGTGTGAAGTTCCAAAGATTTTTAACGATGCTTGTGTCTTCATCCATTACTATAAAACCACCTGATCCCAGCATAGTGCCTGTAGCAAATCCTCCCTCGGAAAGGCTTTCGTAAGACATTAATCTGGGTTCGCCTGTGCTTATTTTAAGGATTAGTTCGGTAGGAAGAATAGGCACGGATGAACCTCCGGCGACAACAGCTTTCATTTTTTTGCCATTGCGAATTCCTCCACAATACTCATCGGAGTATATGAATTCTTCTACAGGCACACCGAGTTCTATTTCATAAACACCAGGTTTGTTGATGTGCCCAGATGCTGAAATAAGTTTCGTGCCTGTACTTTTTCCTACTCCAATAGCTGCATAAGCTTCGCCACCATCGTTGATTATAGGAACAACGGCAGCAATCGTTTCTACATTGTTCACTACTGTTGGACATCCCCACAATCCAGATACAGCAGGAAACGGTGGTTTTATGCGAGGGTTTCCTCTCTTACCTTCCAACGATTCGAGAAGCGCTGTTTCTTCTCCGCAGATGTATGCACCTGCACCCACCTGTATATAACAATCATGATCAAAACCAGAGTTCAAAATATTTTTTCCGAGCAATCCTGCTTCGTATGCCTCATCAATGGCTTTTTCGAGTATGCGGGCTACGTAGAAGTATTCACCACGTATATATATGTATGAAGTTTTTGCTCCCAAGGCGTAGCTGGAAGTGATCATACCTTCGATGAGCAGATGAGGGATGCGCTCCATCAAATACCGATCTTTAAAGGTTCCCGGTTCGGACTCATCTGCATTGCAAACGAGATAACGTGGAACCCCTTCAGGTTTCGCCAAAAAGCTCCATTTCAAGCCTGTGGGAAAACCGGCGCCTCCACGTCCGCGCAGACCAGAGGATTTTACTTCTTCTAGCACTTGCTCAGGTGTTAGAGTCTTGAGTGCTTTTTCTACCGAACGATATCCGCCATGCTGTCGGTACACATTGAGTGTATTGATTCCCGGAACATGATCGTGTTGGAGTAATATTTTTTTAGCCATAATTGATTTCTCTTTCTTTCGGTTGCGTTACTAGATTTGAATCATTTCGTCTTTGGTGTATACACGACGTTTGTCTTCGGACTTCATTTTGTCCAGTAACGAGTCAACTTTTTGTAGGGTAAGGTTTTCGTAATAATCGCCACCGCATTGAAGCACGGGAGCTGTGCCACAAGATCCAAGGCACTCTACAGTTTTGAGAGTAAACATGCCGTCCTTTGTGGTTTCTCCGGCATGTATGTTGAGTTTTTTTTCAATGTGTCGCACAACATCTTCTGCTCCGACTAGCCAGCACGAACTTGTGCGACAAACTTCGATAACACATTTTCCAACAGGCTTTAGGTTGAACATCGAATAGAACGATGCTACCTCGTAAGCTTCTATGGGTTGGATATTCAGAAGTTCCGATACACAATCCATCGCCTCGGGACTCAACCACCCGTCGAACTCGGCTTGCGCCAAATGCAGCAGTGGTATAAGTGCGCTTTTATGTTTTCCCTCCGGGTAATGCGAAATAATTTTCTTCGCAGTTGCTAATGTTGACTCGGAGAAAGTGAGTTTGCTTTTATTTTCAGACATTATTCTGTGCAATGAAAAGGTTTGGTTTCTGATTGAATTCGTAAGTTTAAAGTTCAGAGTTCGATGTTCGGAGAATGCTCCCTGATTCTGTCTGAGGTTCTATGTAATTGTCAAGTTGGGTTCTAAACATCATCAACAGATCAATATCTAAAATCAAGTCATCTTGATCTTTGTTGGACAAATCACTTTCATTGGGCAAGTATACACCTTCAAAATCTCGAACATGAACGTTTGTCCTGACTTTACTGCCTTTTTGATCCGATATAATAAGAAATTCCATGAATGCACCAATCATATGCCTCAATGAATTACATTCATCATAGATATACTTGTATTCTTCATCATTCAGATAGCCGTTATCATAGGCAATAATGCCATATGATTTCAATTCGGCTGCAGATGCCTTAGCGTAGGACAAGAAATTAATAAACTCTTTATTTCCCATTCTTTCAAAACCTTCTGCAATGTTGGCCGGAACTGAATTAGCAGTTGACCATATCTGGCTTCTGAGATTAAAATCATATTTGAATCGGTCACTCCAAATAATAGGGTGTATATATTTACAAACAGCCCTTCCCTTCTGCCATATTTTCAAATCCTCTAATGACTTCGCTCCCATTTCAATTTTCTATTGGTAGAATTTACTTTTATCTATATAAAAACTCTTTTGGTTGGATTCAGTGCTTCGAACTTTGAACATCTCCCCCCGAACCTCTAACAGCTTCTCGCAAAACCTTAGGCATCTAACTCTCCCGCAATCACATTCATGCTACTTAAAGTCAAAATAGCATCGCTGAGCATTCCGCCTTTTATCATTTCGCCGTAGGCTTGATAGTAGATGTAACAGGGTCTGCGGAAGTGCAAGCGAAAAGGAT
Organism: Flavobacteriales bacterium; assembly: GCA_034439875.1. Lineage (GTDB taxonomy): Bacteria > Bacteroidota > Bacteroidia > Flavobacteriales_D > Sanyastnellaceae > JAWXBG01. The sequence continues at coordinate 12,977 of JAWXBG010000103.1, read as the reverse complement.
TGCGGCCGCCATCGCTGATGAGGTAAAAGCCGAGTTCACCGTTGCCACCTTCTACACAATGATACACTTCTCCTTTTGGAACATCGGTTTCGCCCATTACAATTTTGAAATGGTAGATCAGGGCTTCCATTTTACTGTACACATCTTCTTTGGGAGGCAGATAAAACTCCGGCACTTCTGCATGAAATGCTCCATCCGGCATTTTGGCAATAGCCTGCTCAATGATGCGCAAACTCTGCCACATTTCTTCCAAACGAACCATGTAACGGTCGAAAGTATCTCCATTGTTTCCAATAGGAATATCGAATTCAAAATCTTGATAAGAGCTATAAGGATTCATCACACGAACGTCGTAATCGACACCGGCCGCACGGAGATTTGGCCCCGTAAATCCATATGCCAATGCACGTTCAGCGCTTATGGCTCCGCAGTTGATTGTGCGGTCCATGAATATCCTATTGCGCGTTACGAGTTTGTCGAATTCGTTAAGAGCATTTGGAAAATCTTTTACAAAGTCATTTAGTTTCTTCCAGGCCACTTCATTGAAGTCGCGCTCCATTCCACCAATACGTCCAATGTTTGTGGTGAGACGAGCGCCACATATTTCTTCAAAAATCTCATATATTTTTTCTCTCCACTGAAAGAGATATAAGAAACCAGTCATAGCGCCGGTATCTACTGCAATTACAGTATCACAAACGATGTGATCCGCTATGCGCGAGAGCTCCATAATTATGACCCGCATATATTGAGCACGTTTAGGAACTTCGCATCCAATGAGCTTTTCCACTGTCATGTGCCAACCCATATTGTTGATGGGTGAGGAGCAGTAGTTGAGTCGATCGGTTATAGGGGTAATCTGATTGTAAGGTCTGCGCTCGGCCAATTTTTCAAAAGCGCGATGTATGTAGCCAATTGTAGGTTCAGAGGACACGATCATTTCTCCATCCATGGTAAGGATGTTTTGAAAAATGCCATGAGTGGCTGGGTGCGTTGGACCGAGGTTGAGGGTGCTATAGTCCTTCTTTACATCTACATCCGCTATATTATTGTCTTTCATCTTGTCTTTTTTCCGTTCGAGATTACCCGTATTTGAAACCTTTTTTCATTCCCCTATTCCCCCAATCCCACATCTCCTCATTTACTAATTCCCCCATCCATTGAATTCCCTACCGTCCAAAGTACTTATCTTCTTTATCATCTCTACCGGCATCTTCGAGAGCATATTCCTTGCGCAATGGGAAGTAATTCATTTCATCCATGTTGAGTATCCGACGTAGATCTGGATGACCAATGAATTTGAATCCATAAAAATCATAGGCTTCTCTTTCCATCCAGTTTGATGCGGGCCATAGGTCTGTGATGGTTGGTAGCACGACATCTTTTTCGCTCATAAACGTTTTGATGCGTATGCGTAAATTTTTTTCCATATTGTGCAATTGATACATCATGGAAAACTCACGGCCTGTATTATCGGGATAGTGAATACCGGCGAGCGTTGTAAGAAATTCGAATGAAACATTTGAATTACTTTTTAGGAAGGCCACTATCTCGTGAATCTTAGATTTGTTTACTTCGAAAACTGGGAAGTCAAAATCTATTCTTGAGCTTTCGAGGGCATCTCCAAAATTGGATGTCAAGAGAGTTGCAACTTGATCGTGCAGATCTAAAGTGGCTTGTGAAGCCTGAGGGTGTTGAGGATGATGCATATTATTCGAGACCGTATTTGGCTAACATGGCTTTGTATTCGGGAGAACGTCTTCTGTCGCGACCTTCTTTTTTGGCGAGTTCTTGAATTTTCATAACGCCGTCGAGCACTTGTTCGGGACGTGGAGGGCAACCGGGTATGTATACGTCTACCGGAATAATGCGATCGATGCCCTGCAAAACAGAGTAAGTATCGAAGATTCCGCCGCTACTTGCACAGGCGCCCATGCTCAGAACCCATTTCGGTTCGGCCATTTGTTCATATACCTGACGCAGGATAGGCGCCATCTTCTTGGAGATGGTACCCATTACCATTAGCAGGTCGGCCTGGCGAGGTGAGAAACTCAATCGCTCCATGCCAAAACGCGATAAATCGTATGTGGAGGCCATGGTAGCCATAAACTCGATACCACAACAAGATGTGGCAAAGGGCAGTGGCCAAAGTGAATTGGCGCGGGCGAGACCCACCATTTCGTCGAGTTTAGTTGCGAAAAATCCTTGTCCCTCGTGGCCGGGGGGCTGGTGTTCAGGTCGTACGTCGATTTGTGTTGTCATCACGGCAAAAATAGGGTTTGGGAGCTAAATCGTAAACAGAAAGGCTCATAATTTTAAACCTCATTTTTTCATGATTGTTCGTCAAAAGGCTGATCTATAGTTCGGGAATTCAGAAATCTGTCCATTGTTCGATGTTTTTCGAGCCTAAGCGTGCTAATAATACCAATGTTACTCAGTAAAGGGTCCAAAATATTTTATGTGGTCACAGTGGTAAATGCCGCTGTGATTTATGTTTAATTCAATAGAGTGAAATAAAATTGGCCTATTACATAAATCCAAACTGAATAATATCACTGTATGAATTCAGAAATGCATCAAATTCTCAACCCCGCTGAACTAGAGAACGCCGAACTATAGAACCCCGAACCCTGAACTTCTGAGATTTCGACAAATCAGACCCGGTTTGCCGAGACACACTAAACGACCCTCTGAACTATTGAACCCGAGACCATCGAATCCCAAATTTCCCTCATTCCCACTTCAAAGCACCTTTCTTCACAATGTAAACTAATCCTACAACCATAATGCCCATGAAGGTGAACATTTCCCAGAGTCCAAAGACTCCTAGCTCCTGAAAGTTGACTGCCCAGGGATACATGAAAATAACTTCGACATCAAATAGTACGAAGAGGATAGCAACCAAAAAATATTTAATGGAGAAAGGTGTACGCGCATTTCCTTGCACTTCAATACCACATTCGAAAGTATCTTCTTTCACTTTGCTTTTGCGTTTTGGTCCAAGCCAGTGAGAAGCAATCATGGTGGTGACTACAAATCCAAGTGCAATAATGGCCATGGCCACAATTGGCAGATATTGTTCGAAGAGGGAAGTTTCTTGCATATGATGTATTGGTTGCAAAAATACAGTGCTCTGCGATTTTCTGCCATTTTCTCTGTCAAGAATTTAGGGCATCTATAAATTAGTGACAATCAAAGGAGATTGACGGAGGTTGTTAATAATATATAACCATACACGCAAAATGAATAGTAATACTATTACTTTTGCACAATAATCCATTATAAATGAACATTCAGCTTTCAGTGGTGCAAATACAGGTGGGACCGAAGATCTATTTAAAAGATCCGGAAACCAGCGAGCTCGGAAAAAGAATAATCAGTGGAAGTATCGAAATGATCAATGAGATTGGGTTCGAATCATTCACTTTCCGAAAGCTGGGAGTGGCTATTCTGTCTACGGAAGCATCTATATACAGATATTTCGAAAGCAAAAACAAGTTGCTGCTATACTTGACGTCATGGTATTGGGCATGGATGGAATACAACCTTGTTTTTGCTGTGGCTAATCTCAAGTCTCCCAAAGAGAAACTAGATCGAGCCATGAATCTGCTTACAGCGCATAATTTTCCAGAGGTCCATCAGGATTTTCCACACATGCGGGTAGATATTCTTCAGGAGATTCTGGTTTATGAATCGTCGAAAGCATATCTCATCAAAGAAGTGGATTCAGAAAACAAGATCGGAGCATATTTAGCATATAAAAGGTTTGTTGGGCGATTAAGTATGATTATACTCGAAATCAATCCAAGGTATAAGTATCCACACATGCTGATTTCAACAGTGATCGAGGGAATTCATCATCAACGCTTTTTTGCAGCGCATTTGCCAGCACTCACCGATTTTGTGAAAGGAGAGGATGCGGTTTCTAAATGCTATACCGATTTAATTTTTAAAACGATTGCCACTAAAAAATGATTCCACCAGCAGAAATACTCACTCCTTCAAAACGTTTTTGGCGACTCTTGAAGCCGGATAAGAAAGATATAACTCAGGTTTATGTCTATTCTATCTTTTCAGGATTAATCAGTCTTTCCTTGCCACTGGGAATTCAGGCCATCGTTAATTTAATTCAAGGCGGACAGATAAACACTTCTTGGATTGTATTAGTGGTCATCGTCATTTTCGGTTTATTTTTTTCCGGTCTCCTCCAAATCATGCAGATGCGCATCACCGAAAATCTTCAGCAGAAAATTTTCACACGCGCAGCATTTGAATTCGCATACCGCATACCGCGAATCCGCATGGAGGCCTTATACAAACATTATGCGCCTGAGTTGATGAACCGTTTCTTCGACATCATTTCGGTTCAAAAGGGGTTGTCCAAAATTCTCATCGACTTTTCGTCTGCTGCCTTGCAAGTGATTTTTGGACTGATTCTACTATGCCTTTATCATCCATTCTTCATTATTTTTTCGCTTGTACTCATCACAATTGTGTACGCCATATTTCGCTTTTCAGGTCAACGCGGTCTAGCCACCAGTTTGGATGAATCGAATTACAAATATAAGGTCGCTCACTGGCTCGAAGAGATAGCACGAACCAACATGAGCTTTAAATTGGCAGGTAGTTCCGAATTACCTCTAGAAAAAACAGATGGTTATGTGAAGTCTTATTTGGGCGCCCGGGAAAGTCACTTTAAAATTCTCGTCGGACAGTTTAGTCTGTTGATACTTTTCAAAGTGCTTGTGGCAACTGGACTGTTAGTGATCGGCGGAATACTCGTGATGAATCAGCAGATGAACATTGGTCAGTTTGTAGCTGCTGAAATCATTATCCTGCTCATTATGTCTTCGGTCGAAAAACTGATATTGAGCATAGAAACAGTATATGATATACTTACTTCACTCGAGAAAATTGGACAAGTAACGGATCTGCCATTGGAGCGTGTCGGTGGCATCAACTTAGACAAAGAAGGACTGAAGGTAGGCATGCACATCAGACTCGAACATGTCAATTTTTCATACCCCGGTGCAATGATCAAGACTCTCGAAGACCTAAATCTTGAAATTATGAGTGGTGAAAAAATTTGTTTGACCGGACAAAATGGTTCGGGTAAATCAACGCTATTGCAAATACTTGGCGGACTCTACGAACCTCAGAGTGGATCAGTCGCCTTCAATGATCTTCCATTTGGAAACATCAATCTCGATTCGTTCAGATCTGTTGTGGGAGATACTCTTTCCCAAGAGCAGATTTTCAGATGTACTTTAGAGGAGAATGTTTCTTCGGGACGAGCAAGAATTGATTTCAATCGGATTAAATCAGTTTGCGATTCAATTGGACTGACAGACTTCATTCGGCAATTACCCAACGGTTACAATACGCTGCTCGATCCGGGAGGAAGGAGGTTGCCTCGCAGTATTGTACAGAAAATTTTGATTGCCCGAAGTATTGCCGCCGCACCGAGATTGCTTTTATTGGAAAATACAATGGATCAAATCGAAGTGAACCAACGTCATCGCATAATTGATTTTTTATGTGATTCTTCGCAACCGTGGACCATGATAGCCATTTCATCGGATCCTTATTTTTTGGGCAAAGCAGATCGAGTGATCAACATGGAAGATGGGAAAGTAAATGGATTTTTAGGAAAGTAAGTAGAGGAAAAATAAGTCATGCTAAACATTTCACACAATACTATTCAAGGTCGAGTAAACGAGAAGAAATTCTCGACCCTTGTCCATGTAAATAGTCGAAAAACAGGAATCTACCTTCAGCGATTTCTGCTTGTGTTTTTTCTCGTGTTGGTAGTTATCATGTTTGTGCCATGGACGCAGAACGTCAGGGCCAAGGGCAAGGTAACCACTTTGAAGCCACAGCAGCGACCGCAAACCATCAATTCGATTATTGCGGGAAGAATCGAAAAGTGGTTTGTTCAAGAGGGTGATTTCGTTCATGCTGGCGATACCATTATGTTTATCTCAGAGGTAAAAGATGAGTATTTCGATCCGGAACTTCTTTTGCGTACCGATGAACAACTTGTATCGAAAGAGTTGTCGGTTTCGTCCTATATGGATAAGGTTCGCGCGCTCGATGCACAGATCGACGCGATGTCAGATACGAGGGTATTAAAACTGCAGCAAGCAAAAAATAAATTGAGACAAGCTGAACTTATGGTGCAAAGTGACAGCATCAATCTTCAGGCTGCTGAGCAGGGATTCGATATTTCCAAGGAGCAGTTGGACAGGATGGAGAAAATGTATAGCGATGGACTTAAGTCATTGACAGAACTTGAAGGTCGAAGAATGAAACTTCAAGAAGCTGAGGCCAAAAAGATTTCATCTGAAAACAAATGGATGACAAGTCAAAATGAATGGATCAATGCACGTGTAGAGATTTCATCGATCGATACAGAATTTCGCGATAAGATTTCTAAGGCCGAGTCGGAGAAGTACACAGCACTTTCCTCTATGTATGAGGCCGAAGCAGTGGTTACCAAAATGCAAAATCAACGAATGAATTACTCCGTTCGTTCAGGATTTTATTATATCACAGCTCCACAAGATGGATATATTACACGTGCTATTCGGGCTGGTATTGGAGAAACATTGAAGGAGGGGGAGCAAATCCTAACGATCATGCCAGCAAATTATGATCTAGCCATCGAGATGTATGTGCGTCCGGTTGACCTGCCGCTGATGGAGCGAGGTCAGCATGTTAGAATACAGTTCGATGGTTGGCCGGCAATTGTTTTCTCGGGATGGCCACAAAGTAGTTTTGGAACTTTCGGAGGAACTGTCTTTGCCATTGACAATTTTAGCAACGAAATGGGACAATTCAGGATTCTCGTAGTTCCCGATCCAAAGTATCCAGTGTGGCCAGAAAGTCTGCGAATCGGCGGAGGTGCATACGCTATGACCCTGTTGAAGGATGTTCCAGTGTATTATGAAATGTGGAGACAAGTCAATGGCTTTCCACCTGATTATTACAAAACCAATCCTGCGGAGAATGGAAAGGAGGAGTTGAAGAAATGATAAGATCGTTTTTGGAAGTATCCGGTTTAATTCGATTCGTTGTTGTATCAATGATATGCTCGATTGGGATTTCATCATACGGACAGTTTGCTCCGGATGGTGTGCTTACCTTAGACGCTTTTGTGCAATGGGTGAAAGAAAATCATCCTGTTTCGAAGCAAGCTGATTTGCAACTGCAGAGAGGAAATGCAATTGTTCAGACTGCACGCGGCTCTTTTGATCCCAAATTGTGGATGGATCTCGATCAAAAGTATTTCGATGAGAAACAATACTTCTCTCATTTGGATGGCGGACTTAAAATTCCGACATGGTTTGGGGTTGAGCTGAGTAGCGGTTTTCAAGAAAACGAAGGCGTCTTTCTCGATCCCGAAAATTCGACTCCAGGAGGAGGTTTGTTTTATGCTGGAATTTCTCTTCCTATTGGTCAAGGATTATTTATAGATGAGCGCAGAGCAATGTTGCGAAAGGCAAAATTGATGGAGCGATCTACGGTAGAGGAAAGAAAGTTGTTGCTCAACGAATTGATATTTGAAGCGGGCCGCACTTGGCTTGCATGGTTCAAGGCGTATAACTCATTGATAGTTTATCAAGAAGCCCTAGGTCTCGCTCAATTCAGATTTGATGCCGTGAAGTCAACGGCGCTTTTTGGCGACAGGCCTTATATAGACACATTGGAAGCAGGCATTCAAGTGCAGACTAGAAGGCTTTACGTTCAGCAGGCGGAGTTGGAATTAGCAAATGCGAGGGCCAGAATGGCAGTGCATTTGTGGGTAGATGGTTTAATACCTCTGGAAATGGAAGAATTTGTTCGTCCGCCTCTGGCAGATGATTTGCCTATGGCAATGCCTCCCCCGGAGATCATGCTGATGGACAGTGTAGTGAGTCGTCACCCTGCCTTAAACATATACGAATACCAAATAGATCAGTTCAAGATCGATCGGCGTTGGAGAGCTGAGCAGTTGAAACCAGTATTGGATTTACAGTACAAACCCTTGACAGAAGCCATCGGAGCGGATCCTCTCGCAGGATATTCAATCGAAAATTATAGGTGGGGCCTTGGATTCAGCATGCCGATACTCTTGCGGAAGGAGAGGGGCTTCTTAAAATTGACAGATGTGAAAATCAGCGAGGCAGAATTTGAACTGAACATGAAAGAGGCTGAGGTGGTTTATAGAATAAGGTTGTATTTAAACGAATATAATTCCACACGTGATCAGATTGCTCTTTTCAGTACCACAACAAGAGACTTTCGATCACTGTTAGAAGGAGAACGGCAAATGTTTGACAATGGCGAAAGTTCTTTATTCATGGTAAATGCTCGTGAGATGAGTTATATAAGTGCGCGCGTTCAATTGCTGGAGCTCTTGGTTCAGAATAGAAATTCAATATTAGGAGCATCGTTTGCAGGTGGATTACTGGCAAACTGATTACACTAAACGCCGAAAAATGAATAGAATATGAGGAATGAAAAAAGCGTTTCGAAAGAACACAAAACTACACAAACAATTCTGCATGTTTTGTACGGTATAAAATGTGCGTTAATAGTAAGTCTATTCCTCGGCCTAGGTATATTTCAATCGGCGCACGCACAGACTTCCAACAGAATTACCGCAGTGCGATTTGTTCAAGAGGGGGATAATTTTCTTGCTGTTGGAAATTGGGAGCAGGCTATTTTATCCTACACCACTTCCATGCAGACGGATATGACTTATACCGAGGCATATTTGAAGCGGGCTAGGTTGTACGAAAAACTCGGTCGTCATAAGGAATCGATAGCCGATTATAATTACGCTATAGAACTTAATCCTTATCTTGAATTTTTGTACGATGAACGATCCCACGTTCGTTTATTGGCGATGGATTACATTGGATCGATGGAGGATATCAATAAGGCAATTTCCTTGAACCCAACCAATGATGAATACCTTGATCGCAGGGCTACGGACTTTTTGAATATGGGCGAGTATGAGAAGTCTATTCAGGATATGGACACCTTGTTGCGACATGAATACCGTCTAGAAAACGTTTATCAAAAAAAGGCGATTGCTTATATGATGGCAGGCGATCAACGGAAGTCGCTGCAGGCTATTGATTCCGCAATGCAGATCAATCCTTTTTCTGCCGTGACTTACGATTTATTGGGAATTATTCAAATGCATGAAGAAGATTATGAAACCTCGTTGGAGTCGTTTACCAAGGCGATTGAGTTAGATCCGAACTTTGGAGTGGCTTATTACAATCGAGCGGTGGTATATAGAACGTTGGGAGAGGCAACGCGCGCTCAAGAGGACATTGATAAGGCGATTGAAGTATCACATTCTCTCGACAACGCTTATTTTATGCGTGCTTTGATTCGAAAAGATTTGGGCGATTTAACCGGAGCACTTGAAGATTACAATCAAGCAAATTCCCGTAATGGTGAGTTTACGGAAGTATTATTTAATCGTGCATACACATTAAAGCTTATGGGCGATTATAACGCAGCCCTGACCGACGTGGATCGACTTGTATCATTGGAGCCAGACAATCCGGCCAATTGGAATTTGAAAGGTAATATATGTTTATTGTATGGAGAATACAATCCGGCAATAGAGGCTTATTCAGAGGCCATTTCGTTGGACGGACAATATGCCGAGGCCATTTACAATCGAGGATTGGCTTATGTTATGTCGCACCGCCCCCTGCAGGGATGCGATGATTTTACGCGAAGTCTTGAGTTGGGTTACGAAGCAGCGGAGAAGATTAAGGGACATTTTTGCGGGCTGTAATTTAAACTCATCCCAATATACTTTGTCGCATTATTCTGTGCACTAGCGCCGCGCTTCAGTGGTTTTTTTTTGCGTCATTGAAGTCGAACGCCGCGCACATAATACCAATGTTACAACAATTCTACTTATAAAATAGACCAAACTATTTTATAAGCATGAAGTGGTAAATAACGTCAAAGTAGCTGTTATAGGCCAATGGAGTGAAATGGAATTGGACTATTACAGATAGATAAACGGTATTACCTAATAAATGGGCCATCCTGCATTGCACATTGGAAGTCCGTTTTGGTCATTGTGCTGCAGGATCTTGCCTGCATGAAGTGGTTAATGCCGTTATGATTTATGTTTAGTTCAATGTTGTGAAACGGTATTGGACTATAACAGATAACAAAACGGATTAACAAAAATCCCCCATATTGGAGGATTTCAATTCATTCGAAATAATTTATCGCACTACCAATCGCTTTTACCTTTCTTGGCTTTTTTGGCTTCTCTTTTTTCTTTCAGAGATTTGGTAGGCTCCTTTTTGACTTCCTTTTTCGCCGATTTTTCTTTGGACATAGTGGTATGAATTTGGGTACAAAGATTAGTGCACAATTGGACACAATCACATGGTAAAAATAAGGAATATTTGGAATGGACAAATGATTCTTGATTAGGACTTTTCTGAAAATGCTTGAGAATAAATAAATTCAGTTAGAAGATTTTTAAAGAAGCATCAAGTCTCTTTGATATACCACAAAATCACGGAAGGTTATTTTCGATATTTCATTTTTTAAAAACGCCCCATCAACAGGTGGAATTCTAGATTTTAGTAAGTTTCAAATTTTGCTGTGCAGAAATTATGCAATTCGCTCCATTTCGAGAACTTTCGAACCAAGAAAATTCGACGTAGTGCCTACTTTCTACTGCCAACTCTTGTCTCCATTCTCGCGCTGCTCTGTGGACCCGGCGGGAGTCGAACCCGCGTCCAAACAGGGAACCACTAAGGTTTCTACATGCTTATCCAACAATTGATTTTCATTCCGCCGCTGGCCATTGGCAACCCACGTCGAACCTATACTGCGTTTTTTAGCTTCAAGCTACAGTCATTGCCATCTGCGATCTCCCTTTGGATGAAGCCTCATTGCCGGTAACCAGGAGCGGGGTCACTCGACGAGACTTGCACGTCCCAACCTATCGGCCGGGATTAAGCATAATTACATACTGTAATTAGGCTGCGAGCGCGTAAGAATTGTTGTCATTTCTGACTTGTGATTTGATATTTGAGAGCCACACCACAAAATGCTCTGCATGCTTGCTCAATCGTTCATCCCGCTGTCAAAACCAAGGTCGGGCCCATATAATTTTTCCACGAGACAAATAGAGTCAATCTTCTTTCCAACCTGTCAATGAACGTTTTTTTGCCACGAATGCAGCCCGCGAATATACGATCAATTTCGTAGAGGGTGACGAATTGATTGAAGAATTCGTTGACTGAAATTCAGGAAGAAAGGGGCATCGAGCCACGTTTCTTCCTAGCAACAAAAGCCTTCATGTTCGAAATTATCTATAGAAATACAACTTTAGGGTCCATGAAAACGGTCGACCTTTTTTAGGCATCGACATCTGTTCAACCATGAACTCAAACTTCAAACTCTAACGAACCTTACATTCGCAATCTATAATGGGTGATTAGCTCAGTTGGTTCAGAGCACTACCTCGACAAGGTAGGGGTCACTGGTTCGAGCCCAGTATCACCCACACAATGAAAATGAGAGCGTTTACACCGCAGAAATTCATGAATGATGGACGCCCGATGGTAGTTTAGACCGCAAACACACTCTAAACAAACAAATCCTCCTTACTCATTCCTTTAATATGCTTGCGACTTTGATAGTAGTGGAGCAATATTCCAATAGCCCAAAATCCCAAACTAATCAAAAAGATATCGAGCATGAATTCTCTGAGTTCGGGGTAAAGCAGAATGAATACAAAGTTTACGGCGTTCACAAATATGAAAGTGTAGAAGTGATACAAAAAGCCAAGATCATGTCGCGACTTGCGGGCAGAATCTTTGTTTCCCCAAGAAAGTCCGGAAATGAACATCAAGGCTCCAAAACCAAGCGCTACATAATGAATGTATGAATAGTTTTCGTCTACAAGATTTGTAAAAAGGTAGTAGAAAAATGCCGAAGATAAAATGATGGTGGTCAGAGCGAATCCGATCAAGTGTGGTGTTGTGTATTTCATTGTGGTAAGTGTTGGTTGGTTCTTGTTGATTCGAATCATGCTTTATTATTCATTATTCGATGAAATTTTATACGTGTTTTTGCGGGCGGTATTTGAAGGCATGAGAAGATCTATCAATTCTTTTTTGTAGAAGATTAGAATGTTCCTCTCGATAAAATGATCCAAAAGTTCTTTGCCAATTTCAGTCAGAAAATAATACTTTCTATCGGGGCCTTTAAATCCGGTTTTATATTCGAAATCCACCATATCCGCATCGTAAAACTTGCGGAATGCTCTATACACGCTTTGCTCTTCACAGTTTATAGTACCATCCGACATTGATTTTACAAAATCGGTTATCTCGTCTATATAGCGTTTCTCGTCTTTGATGGCAAGCAATAGCCAAAAGGTGAGTTGACCTTTTTTGTATGTTTCTTCCCAACCGGAAAGCAATTGTTCAATGTATTTTTCCATTACTATGACAAAGGTAGTATACAAGATGAATACTACCAAATAATATTGAAATTATTTTTCAGGATTGATTACCCAGAGATTTTTTCTTGTCCCCCTCAATATTTTTTCTCTATTAGATTCAAACTAAAGAATTCTGCATTCGAATCAGAACATTACTTTATACCGTTTATGTATCTGTGATAGTCCAAAACCGAGGTTGTGAAAAAACTCAAATCACCGCCTTTGAGAATCGAATTTGTGAAATTTCTAGAGACAGGTACCCGAATAATTTCTCCGTTAAACCCAGAATCCGCATTGGGATTCCCGATGAAGTGCTAAACCCCAAGGATAGCAAGTGCGCTCGCAAGATTTTCATACCGTTTATCCCGCATTACGCATGAGGGCAATTTTGGTAGAATGCGTGCGGGATTCTCAAATCTAAGCGATAGAATACTGCATTCATCGGCAAAATGAGGGTGCAATTTTTCTATCGCTTGATTTGGGTTTATGT
>JAWXBG010000102.1:0-6825 GCA_034439875.1 Flavobacteriales bacterium | reverse complement strand
GCATCAATACAAGTTCTAAGTCTTCCAGAGCTTTTACCGTGTTGTTCATGGTGCTATGCAACAATGAGCGCCACTTAAAATAATTAGCTTCCTCTGAATTGATTGCAATAGCAAGATTATAATCAGCAAGTGAGCGCGTGTATTCTTGGATTTCAAAATAAATTTTACCACGGATAAAGTATAACGCATCGCTATTAGAGAATAACTTTACAACTCGAGATAAATCAGCAAGCGCAGATTTATAATCCCCAGTTTGAAAATAAATAGATGCGCGGACCAGCAGAAACTCGTATTCATTGGGAGATAATTTCAAGAGGCGATTGAGCCATTTCAATCGGGAAGTTAGTTCATTTGAGGGAAGGTTGTTCAAGTTATCACGAAAATAGTCCAGCAAACGTTGTTTAATCTTTTCGTATTCATCAACTGTTTCTATATTTTGCCACTCATCTAGAAGTAAACTACGTATTGAGTCATGGTAAACATAACCGCCTTCTTTATGTTTTAAGACAAAGGGATATTCTGTAATATATTCTAATAAAGCCTCGTTGGTACTATTGTCTTGAGAATCACCCCGCAATATACCAATTATCTCTGCGTCAAATATGAAGGGGATTGCACAAGCACGCAAGCAGAATCCTAATTCAGGATCATCCTCTTCTGTTTGCTCTATATCGAGAAATAATAATTGTTGTGCTAATTCCTCAGGTCCGGCACTTGACTCTACAAGTGCTTGTAGTTCCTGTGATAATGTGTCTGATTTATCTGTCATTAGTTTCTCCTACTGTTTTTGCGCTCATGCCGATTTTTTAATGTATTCATCATATTGATAATGTTGAGAATCGGAGCTCCCCTTTTCAAAAAGTGAAAAAAGCTATCGACGTCCTGAGAGTGGTAATCTAATTCCATCATTTGCAAGCATTCTTCTACATGATGGCGTTCCCACAGGCTAAGCGCATCAATAACGGACACAACCTTTTGATGCTCCACCGGAAATTCATCCATGAAATCAGGTCCACGACGTCCAGCTAGCACCAAAATTAGCTTTGAAGGACGTTGCTGCAAATCGAAAAATAAGTGTCTAAGAAATTCTTCAATGATCCAATCTTCAAGCACCGCCCAATTTTCTACAAACTCATCTTCCTCTTCTGGCAAGGGGCAACACTTCTCGTAGGCATCAAGGAGGATAATGACAGGTTTATCAATGCAATATTCACGTAAATCCTCAAAGAAACTTTGAATACTTGACTCTTTTGCCTTTGTCTCCTGATTTTCAGTCAACTGCGTTGATGATATGCGGATTTCTTGATGCTCAATATATGTTCCTGTGACTGTTATATCTTTTGAACCCGTGAAATCAGCACCATCAAGTGTGACACGACCATCAACATTTGAATATTTGTAGATGGAGGAAGGATCTCCAAACATTCTTGCATTCTCAACACGCTCAAATCTAGGAATAGGGATACCCTGACGTTTTAATTGTTGTGCAACATTTTGAATAACGCTGTGAGGCCCGATATCGGCAAGTTGATCTAATGCAAACAAACATACTGGAAGCTTTTGGCTGCGACATTGAAAAGCCAGCGTTTCAAGTAGAAGACTTTTACCCATTCCTTTGTCATCAAGAATCGCAAGAACACGCCGATCATCTTTGAATTCTAAAAATTCCTCAAACTGCTTTTTCTCCAAATCACGATCAATCAGTTTGCGAACTATTGGCTCATGACTTCCACTTACACGTCTTGTACGTCTGTTTGCTCGTGAACTCATTGACAAACTATCCCTTATTTACAATACCTTCGCCAATTTTACAGTGAGTGAATGCTGTTGCGCTCACTCAAACACTTCTGTCTAGCAAAACGAGACAGAAACTAAATCAACAGGCGTAGCGCGCACTCATGATTTAGTTTCTAAACTGTCAAAACCTATCGATCAGGGCTTCACTCAATCTCATCCCTAGACTTAAAGAATTTTGGCGAAGGTATTGTTATTTAGCGTCAGTCTTTTTATCTTCTGTTTTTGCATCAGAAACGGAAACACCTGTGATATTTACATTTCTAGCATTTGAGAAATCTGCCTTACGAGCATCAACAATACCAGCGATATGCGCCTTCATAATTGAGGCACCAGTAGAGGATGATTCTGGTGAGTTAGCAAGAGGGGGATTAATAATTTGATTAATTTCGTGAGCAAATTCAGAATCTTCCTCTAGTTTCTTTTTGAGGATTTGAATCATCAAATCTTGTCCCGCTCCTTCATATTTTTCAAAATTTTGTAAGACTGCCTCTTCGTCTCCAGAGAATGCTATCTGCACCTTTTTCCAGACACTCTGTGTAACTTCAACTGCTTTTTTTGCTGCGCTCTCTCCTACTTTTTCCGCAATTATCTCTGCAATCTTGTTTGCCCCTACCTTTACATAAGGAACCAGAAAGCTAGATACCACAGTTGTAGCAAGTGCAATTACATCGATGGACATAGCGTTACCTCTTAGTTTGTATTGTAGTTTTCAAATTTAAATTATGCAAGTAGTTCAGTAAACACGAATATATTCCAAATATATTCCAACTGAACATAGGACTCATTACAGAGATGACTTTTCGGCTGCCTGCCTTACTTCTAATGGGGCGTTTTCCAATGGAATTGTTTGGCTTGAGAAACGAACATGGGAGTTAGGATTACCTACTTCATCTTTAGATTTCTTTACCTGAGTGGTCGCCTTTTTCAAATCATCAAATATAACTTGTTGCTCTGCCCCAGTACGTTGTACGGCTGTGGTTGCTGCTATAACGACAGCATTGAGAATGTCACCCCCTGATAATGTAGTTGAAATATCAGCCAGATCTTCAAAATCCTTATCCGTAAGTTGAGTTGGCATCTCCGATGGAATGTGTAAACGCCACAATCGCAAACGGCAATCTCTGTCCGGTAATGGCATTTCGATATGACAAAGAATGCGCCTCACGAATGCACTATCATAGTTTGAAGCGAGATTGGTGGCAAATATGGTTATACCTTCAAAACGATCAAGCTCTAGCAGCATCACTGAGCGAGAAACGTTAACCCCATGGTCGGCACTTTGGGTAACGTTGGTCATACGTCTGCCTAAAATAGAATCTGCCTCATCAAAGAAAAGAATAGCATCGTCCGCAGCAGCTTTGGCAAAAGCAGCTTTAATATTCTTGGGAGTATCACCAACATACTTGGACTCTATCTCCGCATAATTCACACGGATAATATGTTTCTGAAGATAGTTCGCTATGGCTTCGGCCGTGAAACTTTTTCCGGTTCCGGGTGGTCCGTATAAATTTACTGCTGTTCTGCCTCCATAAGGATCGATCTTGCGCAGATTCCAGTTATCATATAATACATGTTGATACTGCACCTTGGCTAGCATATCTTTGAGTTGTTGTACTGTGGTTTCATTAACGACCAAATCATCAAGTCTTCGACGTGGCACCTCTGCGACATATGTTTCCATACGCCCCATTTGATCATCAGTTTGCTTCTCGTTTTTCCCGCTCTTTGCTTCCTCTTTTCTTTTAGCTTCTAACGTTTCTTCAAGCGTATCATTTAGTTCAGATTCAGATTGTTCTCGGGTTGTATCTCTTATGATTTTCCATGGACGATTCGACACCTTACTCTCCTTATATAACCTGATATTTAAGATGATTGCGACTTGCGATTTCTGTTAAACACCTTAACTTGATGAGCAGTTTATCAGCTAAACATGGGTGTCACATCTTTTTGGACAATCGTATGATTTGCTAGTAATAGAGTACGCACTCCCTCATCTGGTACTTTCTCATAAGAGTCATAACTTTCTTGTGCTACTGGGGCATAGCTATCAGGAGAAAGTGTTCTCCCATTAACAAATACTGTTGCGGTGATTTGCCCAACCGCTGCTTCATACTGAACAATAGCACGTTGCAACCAAGTCATTTGTAAACCATTAGCGGCTAACCATTCTTGTACTTTACGCTTTGCCCATTCATAAGCGAGCCACATTCCAACAGCAATTGCTGTACCAACTGCCGCAATTCCCAACAGAAGTTTCATCCAATTCGACATAAACATTCTCCTTGACTGTTCAAATAGACCTGGGAAAAGCTCTAGTTCTTTTGTAAATCGGGAAGTTCCCATTCTACAGTGACTGAGGGTTGCTGTATAAGCAATCCACGTACTTCTGGAGGCAGTAGATTAATTGGCCAATCTTGTGCAATAAGTGTAGAGTTATTATCACTCCAGTGAATCTTTAGAACAACGGGAACTGGCTTTTCGCCCACACTGCGAGGTTTTTGAAATAACACCTCAATTTTCCTAATCGCTCTGCGAATTTGATCGAAAACTTCTGGGTCAGAGTTAGGATTTTCGAGTATTCGATATATTGTAGCAATAGGCATATCCATACGATCTGCGATACTATTTATTGTAGCATCGCGAAGCGCATTATTGGCCTGCTCCCGGGTGCCATGTGCAAGTTGATTAGTAATACGTCGGAAAAATTCAAAGCCCGCCCACATAGTCGCTACTCCGACCACCACTATAAAATTGTTCAGCGGTTTGTCGCCCTTTTTGCTCATCATATTCTGCACTTTCATATTTCTATATAACTTAATCTGCCGATCAATTCACATAGCCCATTTCTGCAAATTCCGCTTCACGAGCAGTCACCACATCGACTTCATGTTGACCGTTTTCTATGATGGCGATCCGAATATCAGGCGGAAGATCGTTCCATTCTACATCAGCCTCTACGATTTGATGACTGATAACGTTGGTATCTTGTGGTTCGCGCACCCAGTTTTCTACAGAACTCACAATCTGCATGGTACCTTGTTTTTTGTTAAAACGCATTACCTGCTTAACCAGCAATACACGAAATTTATTCCAAGCTTCCCATGCTCGACGAACAAAGTCAGATGCCACTGAACGCGCTTTGTCAAAGAATACCAGTGCGTCCTCAACAATTTGACCCAGTTTTGGTAGGTTTTTGATACGAATCCAAGGTATTAGGCTATTATGTGCCCATTTTAAGGTTACGCGCCAAAGTATGAAGATTGTGGCAGCGGCAAGACCAATTAAGCCAATCGCAAGTAGTAACCCTGAATTTTCCTTGTTTTCATTTCGATTATTACTCGACATAAGTTATTCTCCAGGATAGATCTTGTAAGTTAAATTGGATTTCTTCCGGATTAAGTGTTCTCGGATGTCGAACGGTAATCGATCCCAATAAAGCTTGTCGTTAATAATGCGTCGCTTCGGAGAGCCTCCCATTAGGTAATAGATTTCTATTTCGCAAGGTACTTGGTGAAAAGTCTCCTTATATTGGTACGTAACTTGAACACGTAAAAGAACCTTTCGCCCTTTTTCAACTGGAACTGTTATACTTGGCAACTTGAGATCTTTTGGCATTCGTTGCAAAACAGATTCTCCCTCGTCAAGAGTGAGTTGTAGTGTAACTAAAAACGCTTCAACTGTACTTAGTCCTAACTCTACTTCAAGAACTTGTGCAATGGCATAATAAACGCGAACCTGTTCGCGTAGCTCAAGGCGATTTTCAACGTTTTTACCTATGTAAGCTGCTCCTGCCCCTGCTACTGCTATACCAAAGTAAATGGCGGCAGCCGCAACTAGTATGTTTGCGTCTACTGCGTGTTGCATTCGCCCACTGCGACTCCAAGTTTCGATATCGTTATCAGTGACTTGACCCGTCACATTTCCACCTTGTTGCTCGGCTATAATTTGAGGCAAGGCAATCAAGTCTTGTCCACGATATGCAAGGGTCAAATCCTTTACAAACTCTTGTGCTGTCCGATAACGTTCTAAGGGACTTTTTGCCATACCCGTACGGAACACATCGTCGACAGAAGATGGTAGTTTTTCGTTGCGTGCAGTGGCGGGCAAGGGATTATTTACGGCAATCCACTGGAAGATTTGAGCTTCGTTCTCTATGATTTCCATCGGATACGGAAATCCACCTAAAAGAAGGAAATATGCCATTACAGCAAACGCATAGCGATCAGCGGGAGCTTCAACCTTTGAGGTACTAAACTGTTCTGGTGCCATATACAAGAGGGTTCCGGTCATTCGATCCCCGTATCGAGTTAAATTTCGATTGTCATTCACTCGGGCTAGACCAAAATCGCCAAGTTTTGGAATTCCTTTGCTTGTCATTAGGATATTTTGTGGTTTAAGGTCCCTGTGTGTTACCTCCTTGTTGTGAATAAAATCCAAAGCTATGGCAATAAAATCCAATATTTTGAGCATATCGCCAACAGTTGGGTTATGATTCTGTGTGTATTTCTCTAGGTCGCCACCATCTACATATTCGAGAATTATATATAAAATATTTTTGTGGGATTGTAATACCCCGTAGCCGTAAACATTGACAATATTTTGGTGTGGAGGATTAGAGAATTTCTTAAGTAAATCAGCTTCACGCATGAAGCGCTGTTTTAGCAGGTCATCTAGTTCAACTTCCGGCAACATTGTCTTAATAACAACCGTTTTTCCCTGCCCTCGAGCTTTATATACGATCCCCATCCCACCTTTACCAAGCTCTGACTCGATTCGATAACCTTCGACCTGTGTCCCAATTAAAGATGTTGTCATAGGGTTTTCCTGAACTATGGCAAAATATTGATTGTGATTGATTTGGTGTAATGATCACATTAATGCGAATAGGATAAGCATATCACAACTTTCGGTTTTCGAATAATGAATTTTCGTAACTACACAGGGGGTAGCAAAACCGGAGTGAAAGGGGTACCAGAGAAGGCATCGACAAGGGCAGAAAACATGGACGAGCCGTGTTTGCGGGCAGTC
>JAWXBG010000101.1:0-5319 GCA_034439875.1 Flavobacteriales bacterium | reverse complement strand
CCCAGAATCCGCATTGGAAGTCGTTATGAAGTGCTAAATCCCAAAGATAACAAGTGCTCTCGCCAGATTTTTATTTGATAGTGTATATTCAAACATCAAGAATTAAAATCGGGAAAGTACTTGTTATCAAAGGGGGTAGTGCTGCAATAGATGCCAATGCGGATTTTGGGATTAATGAAGTCCTCGATTGATTTCAAGAATTTATTGTGAGTGCATGGTTAATACAAATTGTAAGTCACACGCACGCCTTCTAGCACATAATCAACCGCAGAGTCGGGATCACTGGTGCCACCAACATCTATGTAAAGAGATTTGATGGTATTTGAATTATTTGAGACCCAGGTTAAATAGTCAGGTATAAGAGTGAGAACCTGGTAACCACCAGACCCGGAACTGCTTACCTCGTTATGGAACCCTCCGCCATCAATGAACTGGCTTGCGATTCCAAAAGTTATGTCGCCGTCGGGGCAGTAATCAGACATATAAAACTTGATTTCCATGATCCGCGCGTTATTTGGAAGGATGAGCGGAGACCAGAAACGTGTATCGTGTTCAAGCATTTGTAATCTGCCAAGGATATTGATCTCATATTCTACTCCTTGGTTTTCCGGCTGAAAAGCGGACGGAGCTATAGTCATATAGTAGTCGCCATCAACCTGCTGGTTGTCTTCAATCA
Organism: Flavobacteriales bacterium; assembly: GCA_034439875.1. Classification (GTDB taxonomy): domain Bacteria; phylum Bacteroidota; class Bacteroidia; order Flavobacteriales_D; family Sanyastnellaceae; genus JAWXBG01. Next base: position 4,643 of record JAWXBG010000101.1, on the reverse strand, counting down.
ATGTCCCGTCACCGGTGACGACGGCGTATCTGTAAGAACCGTCTGGAACGTTTGCATTAGCCAGGCTTGTGGCAACGAGGTCTGTGGTGCGTGTCACTCCATTGACGTCCAAAAGGGCTTGCGGTGTGCTGGTGCCAATGCCTACTAGGCCATTGGTGTTGATTACCATTTTCGCATACAGTCCGCTTTCTGTGTTATTGAACATCAGCGCTCCACTGGTGCCAAATCCGGCGCTACCCGTGCCAATATTCCAATAGTTCCCTACAGTGTTGTCGAGGCGCAATTGGTATGCGGCCAATTTGTTTATCTGGAATTTTGTGTTTGGAGCTGCAGTACCTATACCTACATTGCCATCGTTGTTGATGGTCATTCGGAGGCTGTTGTTGGTATAAAATTTCGTAGCTGTGTTTTCACGGTTCCACAGATTGAATTCATTGTCTGTATCCAAGCCCATCACTACACCGTCGTTTGCGCCGGTTCCTGTGGAGGAACTTGTAAATTCCAAATAAGTATTCACATCCACATCGGTATGTAGGTGCAGTAGATTCTGTGGATTGGAATATCCGATACCAATTAATCCATTTGCTTTTATGCGCATTCGCTCCGAAATGTTGTTGCTAAAAATCATATCTGTATTTTCCCAGTTGAGAAATTGCATGTCGCCGTTTACGCCTATTCGCACTTCGCTTCCATCGAACAGTGATGTTCCGGTTGATGCATTGGTAAACTTGAGTGAGGGTGATGGATTGGCTGAGCTGTGCAAGTGCAATTTCGCGCCGGGGGTTGAAATACCCAAGCCCACATTACCCGACAGACGCCAGGCATGGGTAGCGTCACTACTCCAAACCCCATCGTCAATCGAAGGAAAAGGCTGCGGTATCCATAAATTCTCATCGCCCGACCAGCGTATCACCCAACCATCTTGTGGTGGGCCTTGCTGAAATTCTGTGTCAACCAAATCTAGGTGGGTCATGTTCTGCGCCTTGTCAGCTACTAATGCATAGGGCACCGATATGAATTGTTGTGCCCCGAGATTCACAAATCCGCTACCGCTGTCCACTTCTACTTGTAAGAAGTAGTTGTAGTCCATCCAAGCTATATTGTTCCAACTTCCTGAGAGGACAATTCCTTGCCCGAAGACCACATTTACTAGACCGAACCCACCAGTGTTCACCGAGTGTCTTTCCTGATAGTTAATAGGACCATTGGCGCTACCGTTTAGGGCTGAAAGACGCAGAGTAACGTTCATGTTTTCCATCACACTGCCATCTGCATTGCGCAGTGCGCATTGGTAGTTGAAAGCCTTAGGAATTTGGGCATGTGATTGGAAGCATACAGACAGCAGTGCAATAAGAAGGAAAATTGTTTTCATTCCAAATGACCACGAAGTCGCTTCAAACGTCTTCCGTGTTTTGACTTCATGGCTGGTTTTAAAATTCATTTTGGTTTGCATGGTCATGGTTTTTGTGAAATGAAAACGAAGGTATGTTCAGTGTTTCTCGAGTGCCGGTCATTATGAGCGAACGGGATGGATAATGAGGGAGTGGTAAAATACTTGGAGTGGTTGAATGGAATTCCCAGTACTTCTCTCACGTTATGCCAATTCTGCTTATAAATTAGTCCAAACTATTTTGTGTGCACTCGCTGGTAAACGCCCATAGAGTGGCTGTTATGGCCAATGTTGTTAAACGGTATTTGACCATTATAAATACCTTTCCCGAATTACTCCCAAAATACTTCTAATGCGCGATGCGGGATGAAACAAGTATTTGGAGGATCCCCTTTCGTTATTACCATATACTAATTTGAAAACCGTTAAATAGCTCGATTTCTACTTTACGCTATGGGAAGAAGTAACATTGAACTTCCAAAACCAAAGTTCTTATGAGACATATTATTTTATTTTTCTCTTGTCTAATTTATGTGCTTCAAACACAAGCTCAAATGCAAGGAACAGACACAATTGCGAATCCGGCGGGTGTAGGTTCCGATGGAAAGCCCGAACATGAACTTGTAAAATACAGCGAATGGGACAAATTGGGAAGAGAACACTTTTATAGAAACGGCCAAAAGCCGAAACCAGGATACAAACAATTTGAGCGCAAGAGTCATTACCTCTCCAATCACTTAAATGAGTTTGGAGAATCGTTCAACTTCATGAAAAAGAACATGGAGCAATTGACATTCACCAAATCCATGCAAGCAAGTCAAGATAACAATTAGCTGAGCATTGGCCCCACGAACAGTACAGTGGGTGTGGGTCGTGTGAACTGTCTCGCATTTATTGATGATGATACTTGGCTTGCAGGAACAGCGGGTGGTGGATTATGGAAAACAGATTGTCAAGGTCTAGCTTTGCCGGGGATATGTGAAGTGGGTTGGTAACCACTTACGGATCAACTACCTGTACTTTCCATCAGTGGCATTGTGGTAAATCCGAATAACGCTGACGAAATTTATATCCTCACAGGCGATGGCGATGGGGGTATAGATGCTGATTTTCGAGTAGACTGGGGCATCATGCCCAAGGTTCCTTCTGTTGGAATTTTCAAAACAACGGATGGCGGCATTACATGGAATACAACTGCTCTTGAATTTAACCTTGAAGACCAGGTGGGTGGCTTTAAGTTGATGCAGCATCCTGCCGACCCGCTCATTCAATATGCATGCACTACCAATGGATTTATACTCCACCACTGATGGATGGGTAGCGGTAAGCCATCCAATAGATGATAAGGTGGTCTTCGACATGGAGTTTCATCCATCAGACAATGACCATGTATACATAGCCACCGACAATCAAGTGATTAATTGCACTGCGAACATCTCTTCATTTACTTACACAGAATTAATTGGAGCTTCATCGGAGATAAAAAGAATTGCGCTAACGGTAACCCCAATTGAGCCTGACAAGCTGTACATCTCTGCGGGCAAAGAGACAATCTACGAAGGATTGTATGTGTCATTTAACGCAGGGCTCAATACCGTTATTCGATTTAATGGCGACTGTAATGAGGAAGGCAACATCCTTAACTATGCGTATGACGATTGCGAAAAGGGTCAGGCCTATTACAATTTTACAATTGCTGCACATCCAGTTATTCCGGGATACCTCTATGTGGGCGGTATAGCTATGTCTGTGTCGTATGACGATGGCGAATCGTGGGACACTACTGGTGATGGATGGCACAACTACGGCAACGATCTTCATTCTGATGTTCACGCTATTGAAATTGTGCCGGGTACAGGAAAAATAGTGGTGGGTTGCGGTGGCTACACGCTGGATGATGATGAGTGGGTGCCACGGAATATGCATCTCACCATCACCCAATTCTATCACATTGATTCAAGCAACGACCTTGGTTTTGTATTGCCCGTGATGGGCGGTGCGCAAGACAATGGAACACAAGTAGGCGTTGTGGGTGGCGAATCGTTTGGAGAAATCACAGGTGGTGATGGGTTCAATTGTCACTTTGGCACGTACCAAAACTTAAGCACTTACTACACTGAAAGTCAAAATGGAGTTCTCCATCGCAACACACCTGAATTATTATTTGGTATTGCTAAAATAACACCCGAAGCAGCGTATGTAGGAGATAATGACGATCCCAACGGTAGCTGGGACACACCGTTTGAGATTTATTCAAAAACCTCCGAGAAATTGTTGGCAGGTTACAACAGCGTCTACTACTCATTCAATGGTGGCGAAAGTTGGACTTCAGTCTGGGAATCATCGGATATTCCCTTTGGAGATTATTCAGGGAAATTGTATTTCCAAGACATAGTCTGGGGAAATGAAGTAGATAAAGTGGCGTTCACAGTTTCCAAGGCAAACAGCGAGTTCGAGGTGTGGACTACAAATGAATTTACAAACGGAATTCAGACAACCGATTTCGAAGCATTCAATTGGAAGCATTGGGACATAATCGACATAACCGGCAACCAAGGTTATCTTGGAATTTCGGTGAGCGATGTTGTTCATTGTCCCGTGGTGCATAATAATGCGATTCTTGTTACTATTCCCGGCTATGTTGATTCTACCAAAGTTTTTCTATTCGATAGCGACACCCTTTGGACTAACATTTCGTACAACCTGCCCAATCTGCCGGTACTCACCGCTGCGGCTGATGAATATGGAATTTATGTGGGCACCGACATCGGAATTTTCTTCAAATACTATGAAACAGAAGAATGGATTTTCTTCAGTGAAGGACTTCCGGTAGTTCCAGTCACGGACATTCAGCCGGAGGAAGAAACTTTTGGAAGAACGCTTTACATCGGAACTTATGGTCGTGGAATATGGAGAGGTGATGCTGCAGTTCCCAATCGCATAATACGATGGTATGTTAATGAAAATGCCACAGGAAACAACAACGGCTCTTCATGGGAAAATGCATTCACCTCCTTTTTATTCGCAGAAGATGCGTTGCTTCAGGGCGACTCCATCTGGGTGGCAGGCGGAACCTATTATGCCACAGAGAGCAACAACAACGTGGCGGCAAGAAATGTGTCGTTCACAATCGAAAAGGCCAACGTAAAAGTTTTCGGGGGTTTTGCAGGATTGGTAAAATCGCCAAGCTCCATAGGAGCGACATCCTACGATCATTTTCTTTGTATGTATTTCTACTAGAAGCTCCGTAGGT
>JAWXBG010000100.1:0-8673 GCA_034439875.1 Flavobacteriales bacterium | reverse complement strand
TCCCGATGGGACTGGTGGTAAGATGCCGTCCCGATGGGACTGGTGGTAAGATGCCGTCCCGATGGGACTGGTAGTAAGATGCCGTCCCGATGGGACTGGGACTGTTTACTGATGTGATGTCTTTCCTGTCGAACTGTTGATTGCTGGGCAGTGTCGAACTGTGAACTGCCTTCTGACGAACTTCGAACAACTAAACTTCGAACTCCCGAACTCCGAACTGCCTTCTCCATAACGCCTCTTAGTTGTTCAAACTAAATCTCAAGGAGATACCTGTAGCAATGTTTGAAGTAGGGAAGGAGGTAGAAATTTTAGGCTGAGTGATTTGATGATCATAGAAGAAACGTATGGTGAGTTTGTCGCTCACATTCATATCAGCACTGGTTTTGATACTATACAATCGTTGACCGGCAGTAACTTGATTTTGCATTTCAGCAATTTTACGAATTAAAGTCGAATTATCGCGGATGGTAAAGTCGACACGAATATTGATGTCTGTTTTATCCAAAAGTTTTATAGGAAGCTTGCTGCCTTTGGCACGACCAAACGGATTTGGTACATCTTTGATTTTGTAACCTACTCCAAATACAATACTGTTTCCTTTTGTTTCTGTGATCTGATAGTTTGTAAGTCCAAGAGCTATTGTACGATCGCGTTTGTACTCCACTTTCAGTTGTGGTTCGTTTTTCTTTTTGTTGTTGATGGTCATATCAAATCCAAGCAGTGGACTCATTTGCTCGGTGATGGTAACAGTGTTGATTTGGCGCTGAGAAATGAAATTCGGAAACTCGCTTTGATCAAGGGATGTAGGTCTTCCTTGCGCATCGGCTGAGTAGTTTAGGTTGTTTATATAATTCGTTGTGATATTTGAACGGTAAGTATGGCTTAGGTTAAATTGTTTGAAATACTTTTTAATCGCCGGAATTTTTGTAAGACCATCATAAGTAATTCTCCAGTTGGGTTGCACCTTCGTTTTGAAAGGATCGAGAGAAACTTCTTCAGCCGATTTACCAGTGTAAGCTGCAATGAAGGCGGGAATAACAACATTTTGTGAAATAGGTCCAAAGCCCTCATAATATCCATTGGCTTCTGGAGTATCGAGGGCATAATTGATTTCATTCAATCGTGCCGTAGTAATTAATCTGTTGTCGAGGAAAGTTTCAAAAACCTCATTTGTGTATCCGTTTTCAGGATCATCTTTCATGAAAGCAGTAGGCCAAGTAATGATAGATGCGTTTAAGTTTCCAGTTTCAAGAGGAGATTGGAATTCATAATCATTGGTGAGATCATTGAATCGGAAGAAACTTGCTAGGTTTCTATTTTCTGTACGTGTGGCATTTATTTCTATTTTGAAATATTTAATAGGCTCAATATTGGCTTTAATATTCCAAGTTTCGTTGTATGTCTCCGTGTACTGTTGGTTGAGATACGGAGCTTGAGTAAGCCATCCGTTTTCTGCTGCATTGAGCGCAAAATTGTTGCCTGTTGCATTTCCCCAAAGGTCAGTGTTTTGTTGTCCCATGAGGAAACCCCAACCTGGACCTTCAAAGTTTTCATCCATTCCCAAAATGCGCGTTTTGCGATTGTAACCGGGCAATAGAGTTCCTTCATTTCGAGTATAGTTTCCACTCACATTCTGAACCATCATTATGATCCGTAGCAGACCATGCAACGGATTAAATCCTTCGCCCTTTTCTTTTTTGGCCTTGTCTGGATCTTCCTCCCCAAAACCATCCACCTTTTCTTTGTCTTTTTCTTTGGCCTTGGGGTCCTTCTTTTTCCCTTGATTAATTTCTTTCAGTAATGGAACCTTATTATACAAGTTTACAAAATTGGCCTGACCATTTACTTGAATGTTGCGAGAGTTCTGAATAGTGTTTCCAATGGAGTCTTGTGTGAATGGAGCACGATCCCAACGATATGTAGCACCGTAGCGCACATCACTCGAAATGAAATCGATTAGTGGGAATTTATCGAGAGGCAATTTGTAACTAACACTTGTATTGTGATTGTATGTAGTGGTTTCTCCCCAATTGCGAAGATTGGTCATTACAGTATCCTTATATGCTTGATACCAATCGGTGTCTTCTTTGTCGATCACACCTCTTGGTTCTTCAACTAGAGCCAGATTGTTAGCTTGGTATTCAAATTTGATACTTTTCGTAAGATCATATTTGAAAGTGTATTGACGAGTCCAATTCCATTGCTTCAATACCTGAGTTTGAATTAGCATTTCACTAAAAGTACCAAAGAGCTCAAGGGTATTGTTGCGGAGACGCGTGGTTTCATAATTTCTATCCATGTCTGTATGAAAAGCAAACTGTTTGATACCCGGATAGAAATTGAAATCTTTCATCCACTTTAAGTAAGGGCTATCTTTTATAAAACCAATTTTACTGAACGGTTTAATTTCTTTAGGCTTATTACTAAAGCTGTAATCAACTCCGCCTTTGTATCTCTTATTTAGTCGCCAGTCAGTGTTGATATCACTTCGATATTCTTCATTGAAGGAATAAGAAACTGAGAAATTTTTGATATCGTAGAATCGGTCTTTTTTCTGACCATCTTGTTTGCCTTTTCCGGGATCTTCCAGTTTTCCACCAGGTTCCTCTTTTTTCTCTTCTTTTTCACCTTTTCCGCCTGCATCTTTTTCGTCACCGGGGGCAGCGCCTTTTGGAGAAATTCGGACGTTAGTGAAATTGATACTTCTTCTTTTTGTAAAGTCTTGAGATTTTTTCTTCAGAGGTTTAGAAAGGTTTGGAAGGTCGGCCAATTCTAAGTCTGGCTGAAGTGGGCTAAAGCGAGGAGTTCTTACTGTTTCAGAATACCCCAAGTACATGGGCAATGTAACTCCCCAATTTTCAGGAAAGAACTTGCCCATCTGCAAGGTAGAATTTGCATCAAAACCCATGATTGTTTCCTGTTGGCGTTCTTGCACTCTTTGTTCGAGTGTACCCCACCCCGGTTTCGATACATTACCTGCAACGGCTATGTTACCAAAGTCGGCAAGTGTAGCATTCATGCGAGCAACAGCAGCCCAACCTCCGCGTTCATCAAATTCGGAGAGACGCAATTCGTTCACCCAGATGATGGCACATTTGCTTTTGCCATCATCGTTTCCACCTTCGAAAGTGTTTTTGTCTTTATCAGGGTTGCGCACGCCTATCATCAAGACGTTGATCATAGCCATGTTCGGATTTCCTTTAACAGAGAGTCGAGCCTTATCAATCATTTTCGAATATTCTACTTGAATAGAAGTATTCGTTCCTCGTTCCAATTTCAAATCTTGTAAATCGCGAAGAGAGATATCGAAGCTGTTATCCTCAGGCCAAATGAGATCATCATCGCCGGTGTACCATGGAGTCACCTTCATTGGAAGTTCATATTCATAGTAGTTCTGATCGAAATCGCTACCTATACGAATGAACACCGTTACGTCACTATCTGTGAGATCGGCTTCGTTGCCAAGCGCTTCTGCATGCGCGAACATCCGAAGTTTTTTGTACTGACGCATATCGAAGTTTACGTTTCTATATGCTGCACGGGCATCTCCATCAAGTAAGTTGCAAACTTCATAAGAAAGAGATTGCTCGTTTAAGCTTCTGAGGTTGGCACTTGCTACGTCCTGTTCGCGAATAATTCCGGGAGGCACCACATAAGGCACAGGCTCGCGGTTTCCATTTTCTTCGATGTTGACTGCGGCGATATTGAAGATCGTTGGTTCATCGTCGTTAGGCTCTATTTCCTGCGGTCCGTCAAGGCTATTGAAGTATTTCCTCCATTCGCCACGAACGAGTTCTAAACGTGCAAAACGAAGAGTGGTTGGTTGCTCCCAACCTTTCATGAACATACGGATGTAACGAATAGAACGGAAATCGGCAATACCACCGTAGCGGGCATCAAAGTCGCGAACTGGGATTTTGAATTGATACCATCTAATCACTCTCTCCTCATTGTTTTGAGTGCGCACTGTGGTTTCAAAACTATCTGTGATATAGTTTTTACCGATATTCACTTCGCCTAGATCCTGAGGGCGAAGGCTTACCTGATATTGAAAATAGCTCTCAATGGTATTCAGGGTAATATCCTGATTGATATCTTCTGTATTCGGAATTGTGGTAGCTGTAATCGGGAAACCGTTGGGCGAAGAAGTGTTGCTATTTCCTTCGTTGTTGTTGTAGAATTTGTAACGCTCTAATGTGTTCCAACCATTGTTGTCGGCTTGGTCGCTGCGGAAATACAAATAGTCGTCGGCAGATGGATCTTGAGCATATACTGTATATGCAGCAGGATCAACGTGCGCTTGCACATCGGCCAGCCAGTTACCAAAAAAATTACCTTCTGCTGGCGAATTCAATCCATCTAATCCAATGTCTTGTTCTACGTATGACCCAGTTGAATTGTCGAAAGCATTCACAACGTTGAAGGTTGCTGGATCAGGATAAATTCCCCAAGTAGACTCTAAAACAGGAAGTGCATTGTTTGAGTTTGGAAGTCCATTTTCGAAACTGAGCTGTGAGTCATTGAGCACATCTTCGGAAACGTTTCCAAGGTTAAAATATAAATCTCCCCCAGTGTCGTTTGGTGAGTCCTGATTAAAAGGATCCATCATCCAGAATTGAATGAATTCAATATTACTCGCTTCAAAATCGGTTGTTGTGAGAGCCCTTTGTATACCAGCCCATCTACTTTCAGGATCTGCAAGAGCTCCATCAGTATTCAAACCGGCAGAAATGGTTGAACCAAGGGGTTCTTCATAGTTATATGGGCCGCGATCAGAAGGATAAAAACTTAAATCGAGAGTAGCTATGTTTGGAGGGGTTCCTGGAGGAAGTTCACGATTTGGAAATACTTCTCCTTCGAGTACTTCACGCATAAAGTGATTGCTCTGAATGTCGGTATCGATGTTGCCAGGAGTAATACTTGTTCCTCTGAAGAAAAGCGGATCGATGATGTACCAGCTAAGTCGTGCACGATTGTATCCGTATGCAAGGCTATCTTCGAGACCACCTTCAGGAAAAAGACCGCCGGCGTTGTCTTGCAATTTCGGCGTAGAAGACATAAACCACTGATTGATATTTCGAATATCAATTACACTCTGGCTTCCTTCAAAGTCATCGAGGTAAGCATTTCCATCTTTAGAAATTGCTCGGCTATGGCCCGGTATCAAATAAGCACCTTCAGCGGAAAAGTCGATACTTGATTTTGCTTTTGTATCGAGCAATGGAATTTTATCTACAAGCTGGGTAAGAAATGGAGAGTCTTTTTTGTAGTTCATATCAAGACCCATGATGGTATTGTTCACAGGTTCATCGCCCATGTTTACCTTCTGGGTTACAGGACGTTCTCGCAGATTTAAAACCGTAGCTCCCAACGCGAGATTATCATTTACCGAATAATCGAACCTACTGCCTAGCATTGTCTTGAACTGCAGATTGAACAATGAGTTGCTTTCAACCGAAACATTAATGGGTTGACCAGAAGCCATGACTCCATCATTAATGATTCTCACTCTACCGAGGTTATAATCTACAGTGTAATCGACACCTTCCGTAAGTTTTAATCCACCCGCTGTGACGCTCACTGATCCTTGAGGAATATTCAGAGCATTCAATGAAATTTCGGAACCTGAAGCACTTTGATATTGACCTTTTATTTTGAATCTGTTCAAAGCGGGAATCTGCTGTGCAGCTACTTTTGTAGAATCGTATAGAGGTTGATATACAATTTGCGAAATGAGGTTTTGAGCTTCAGGGGTATTACCTAAACCGTCGATGATAATGTCCGAAAGATGGCTTCCAAATGGCTCTATGACTGGAAAATAAATTCGCCCAGTTTGTGTATCGATAAGACCACCTGTGGTTTGGGCATTTGGAATGAAGTCAAAGAAACCATCCGAACCGCTCATTTGGTTTCCATCAATTCTATCGAGATTCAAAATTTGCAAAAGCGGTTTTGTATTCAGAGGTTCTCGAGGAATGAAATTCTGATCGACGCCCGTTGCTGGGTTGTTGTACCATACATCGAGACGGAAATTTTCTTGACTCACCCCAAAGGCTCCGAGGTTGTATACGTTTTTCATCATCAGATCCCACATCGGTGAAGGATCTCCGTTGTCTAATCTAACTTGAGTAATTGAGCTCTTCAACATTTTGAGAAGCAAAGCTTGAGGAGCTGCAAATCCATCTTGCGACAAAGTACCTACTTGAAAAGTCTGACCGTTGAGAGTGTATTCGTATGAAACGCCCAGCACTTCAGCATTGTTGAGTGACTGACGCAATGAGATAAATCCAAGTCTAGAGTTGTAAGAGAATTCAGATGTATTTAGCTTTCTTGCATTACCCACTCTTTCGTAGTGTATACCTTGATCAAAGAAAGGATACATACTTGCAATAGCCGCATTGGCACCGGTGAAATTCATTACATCCGGATTTTCAATCATATCCAGATAAATGTCGTTGTTCAAATTGGACGGGTTTCCCAGAGGAGTAACAGCAATATCAGGTCTGTCTTGCAATATGTTTGTTTGCAATGGCAGGTTGGTATTCATATATTGCTCTGCTTCACCAATGTCTGTTACAGCCAAAACATTTCGAACATCTTGAGTATTGGCCTGGGTATTTACAACCCACACTTCAATACGCGTGACGTTGATACCACTGCTAACAACGGGCAAACTGCTCATAGCTTGGTCATACTGACCTCGGAACCAACCAGAGAGGAAGTAGTGTCTATTGGGTTCGTAATTATCGCCTGTGATTTCAAATTTTTGCGTTTGAGCTCCACCCTGGATGCTTATTTCTTTTCGCTCTCCTTTTTGCTGCGAAGCAACCGTTGTGTTTTTGAGTTTACCCCATTGGGTTTCAATCTTTGCTCCAAAGAGGCTGCTACTTCCTGTTATGAGTGTACCCTTGAGCGGTAAACTTACGTTTCCTAATTCAACGTGGCGAATGATTTTATCTTCATCGCCATTGAATTCAAGTTTCATTTGGTTCTCGAAGTCAAATGTTGATTCTGTGTTATAGTTTACGTTCAGTTTTATCTTGTCACCAATATTACCTTGGACATTTAACTGAATTTTTTGATCGAAATTGAATGTTGTAATTCGGCGTTGTCTTTCCGGGATCCTGGGATTATCTGTTTTTGAGATGTTGAGTCCGAATGTCAATTCAGCACTACCCTGAGGACGGATTTCTATAGATCCGAAACCACCATCTTTGGGACCGATAGGAATTTTGAGAACGTATTCGCGTGTTGCCTCGTCCTCCTCCTCTTGAATGTGCTGCCAGTATTCTGAAACATTTTCCGACATGTTGTATTCAAGATACTCGTCAAGGGTCATTGTTGTCCGAGGGCGATAGTCGAATGTCCCACCCACAGATTGAACTACCTCGTATTCGCCAGTAATGGGGTTGTACTCAACGGTATATTCGATATTGTCAGGAAGTGGAACAATGATACCCTGTGATTCATCGGAAGGATTTGGGTCATCATCTACCGGCCAAACCAATTCATCCTCTCCTGTTGTATCGGCCGCAGCTTCATTTCTGTTTGAAAGAGGAGTTCTTCGACTTCCAAAACCATTTTTTGCTGAGTAAGAAGTAGTGTTGGCCAAACTAAACCATACAACGGACGACAAGAGCAGGAAAAAACCTGTCCTAACGAAGGAAGCATGCCAAGTTATTTTAGAGGCCATCAAAGTTGTTTCAACACTTGCTTAATCAATTCATCCAGAGTAATATCCATATTTTGTCCCTGAATCCTGTCAAGCAGTTTTTCGGTTTTGGTTCTGTCAAGTCCCAGTGAGGACAGGGCGGCTAACGCATCATTCTTCAAACTATTGTATGACCCCGAAATTTTTTCAGTCCCAATTTCAACACCTAGAGCAATCTTATCGTGCAGATCTATGATAATTCTTTCTGCCGTTTTTTCCCCAATACCTTTGATCCTTTTGAGGGAGGCGACATCTTTTAGAGCAATAACATGCTGAATTTCATTGGTATTCATAGAAGATAAGACCATTCGAGCTGTATTTGGTCCTACACCACTAACGGAGATGAGTTTTCTGAAAATATCTCTCTCCAATTCTTTTGCAAATCCATACAAAACCAGAGAGAAGTCATTCCCGTTGACGTGCAGATGAGTAAGCAGATTGCATTTATTCCCCGGTTCAGGTAATGAACTGTAGGTATTTAATGAGATATTCAGGTAGTATCCAACGCCCTGGCAATCGATCACAGCATGTACGGGACTCTTTTCCACAAGTACTCCCTGAAGATGATATAACATCAGTCTAATTTCAGTTTTGAAAAGGAGCGCAAGTCTAGTTCATTTTGGCCAAGAAACCATAGTGGAAATTGCCAATTCTGAGGATTGTTTGCGGAAGTACGGTGTTCCATTGAAGACTGATTTTTAGCGAAAGGGAAAAACAAGGATATATACCTGAATATTAATACTATAACTGCTTAAGAATGCCAAGAAAGCATCCTTAAACCCAGAATCCGCATTGGAAATCTATTGCAGCGCTAACCCTCTTTGATATCAAGCACTTTCTCGATTTTTATTCTTGATGTATGAATACACCATCAAATAATCCCGCATTGCGCATTGGAAGTGTCTTGAGGTTAATGCGCTGCGGGATTCTCGAATCTACACGATGGAGCAAAGTAATAGTTC
>JAWXBG010000099.1:0-3094 GCA_034439875.1 Flavobacteriales bacterium | reverse complement strand
GCTTAAGAGGTGAAATGTCTTTTTTTTATGACGGAAACCCAATTCAAAATCCTCCGCTAGAAATATTAAAATCCGGCAGCGAAAGAATCATTCGTTTCATTGACGAATACATTGCCAGCCAGAAGGATGACATAGAAGACTATGAAAACGCAGAATTGAAAATGGTCATCGTTGGAAATCCCAACACGGGAAAGACACACCTTGCCCATTATCTTAAATCCAATTTCAAGTCATTGCCAGTTAACAATGCAAGCACACATGGTCTGATTCATTTGAGTTACCCTTACAAAACAAAGTCAAAAAAATCAATACGATTGAATCTTCTCGATTTTGGTGGGCAGGAATATTACCATGACACGCACCACTTTTTTTTCACGGACGATACTATTTATCTCATGCTGTGGAATCAGCGCAGCAATCATTATGGCACGCTCGAGGACGATAGGTATCAGGAAAAAGGCGAAAATTATGCGTTGGAAAAATATCAATGTTATGCTCTTTCGTATTGGTTGGATTCTATTGCTCAATTGCGGTCCAATCAAAAAGCACGACGGCAAGTGGCTGCGATTGCCACCATTGAAAATAAGACTGCTCAACAGGATTTGGTTTTGCCTTCAACGCCCGCGATGAGCGAAGAAGAGCGACCCATCCTCCTTATAGAAACCTGGCGCGACAAAAGATATCAGAGTATGCCGGCATTGAATCAAACTCGTGACTATGATCATCTCATTCATAGTTTTAATTCGATTGAATTGCATCGACATACCGGCAAATTGATTAAACGAGGTGTGCAAGGTTTTCGTGAAAATTTGGATGAGGCCATTGACCTTATGGTGCTCGGAAAATGGCCGGGCTACATGAAATTCATCGTTGAGGTTTTTAGGGAAATAAATACGGGGACTGGTGCAGTATTTACTACCTATCCTGTCCTAAATAATTTGTTCATTTCCCTTGAAGATGCCACTGATCTTTTCAATACCATTATTCGGAATCAAGGTAAAACATACAAATATAAATACGATGATCAAAAAGCCCAAGATGTCCTCCACTTTCTGGCAAACCGTGGCTATATAATCTATTTTGATGATGAACTAGTTTGCATTAAACCCCAAGAACTCACCAATAAAATCTATGAGATATTGGATCGCAGTTTAAAAGATGAAGCAATTATCTCCAAAGAAGAATTATCAAATAAGGCAAATTCCAGTGATATTGTAAAAATCATGGAGCGTCAGAAACTTATCATTCCCCATCCGACGGAAGAGTCTTATATACTGCCACAGTATCTGCCCGGACATGTATCTGAGGATATCAAAATGTTTCTTGCAACATTCCAAGATCCTTTTCTCGTATATGAAATGGCAGGATTCGTACAACGTCACATTGTCCATGATATCCTGTTCAGATTTCGCGTTAATATCCTTCTCAGTAACAATAAACCGTATATGTGGCAAAATGGTGTGGTGCTATCTGCGACAGCAAACGGCAAGCAGTTGATTAAGATTGAATTTGATCAGAAAGAGCTTCATCGTCGGATTTCCGTTTCAGTGAATCAACAAAAACCTGATTTTGAGTTCATGCAGGCGGTGATGAACATACTCGATGAAGCGCTGCAAAATAAAAAGTACACGAAACTGGTAAGTACTCCCGGACGTTCTCTCGTCTCCTATGATAGGTTGCATGAGCTAGCTGCCGCTAGTATCAACCAGTTAGAACTAGAGGACAAGAGCGTCGTGCGTGTTTCCGATTATAAAATATGGCTGAAAGGTGATTTGCGAAATGCCGCCATGAAAAAGGTTTTCATCTCCTATTCTTCAAAGGAATCATTGTTCATGCATCGATTGTCCACCCACCTTGAATTGCTGAAGTCTGAAGGTTCCATTGATTATTGGCACGACCGCATGATAGAACCGGGTACAAAATGGGACGATACCATCAAAAAACAATTGGAAGAATCGGATGTCTATATCTGTTTGTTGAGTGCTGACTTTCTTGCCACGCCATATGTCAGGGAAGTAGAAATTCCGGCCATAAAACAACAGGTCGCACAAAACAAAGAAAAAAAATTGCTGCCGATACTTCTGAATTCTTGCTATTGGAGTAAGCTCTTTCTTGAAGAGCAAATGTTGCATGATCCAGAAATAAAAGAAAACAAAACCATTCTTTCTGTTCAAGATGCAGATAATGACGACGCATGGATGAAGTACATTAAAAAGTTCTAGGACATGATTGTTTCTACTTGAAAGAAATGATGCAGTACAGACTGCACGCAACTTTGCCATTTTGTCAACTATTCCTGTACTCTGATATTAGTTCGCTTTGATATTCCCAACTCACCTTTCCACGTCCCACATACACAAAATCAAGAACCCCCAGTGATTTTGTGTGTACGACATACACAAATAGTGTCGTGGCACGAAATTTTGTGTATGTGAGGTGATTGGAGCTATTCTATGAATTCAATGAGGGAAATACGATTGAAATTGGGCTTTGACTAGGCGGAATTTGCTAGGATTCTCGGCGTGAAAAGGAATTACCTCGCCCAATTGGAAACGCGAATGAAATCCATTCCAACATCAATCGCCATAAAACTCAAAGAGTTCGAAGAGTTGTTGGTTTCCCAGCCCATATATCGCAGGACTCCTAACGATGAATTGGAACGATCGGTCGTAAGACAAAGTCTGCAGCGCGGGCTGCGTCTTATGGAAGTTGAATTGTATTACAAAACAACAGGTCTCGCTGCGATGAATGCAGATTATATTGCATGCCTGTATCAGGCTGGTATTATCCAGACCGAACAACGAAGGTTTAAGTCTTCCATCACCTATCAGGCGGAGCTTGGAAAGATGTTGCACAGAGTCAATAACAAAAGATGAAAGTATTACTTTGCCACCAAGTGGTGCTGCGCATGAAGATCGATCAATTGACATCCGATATCGAATTGGCAAGCCGAGCACGAGGCGAGATGGGCGAAGCTGGCGCTTAAACCCAGAATCCGCATTGGGATTCGCGATGAAGCGCTAATACCGTTTATCCCGCATTACGCATTAGGGCAATTTTTGTAGAATGCGTGCGGGATTCTCAAATCTAAGCG
>JAWXBG010000098.1:0-4705 GCA_034439875.1 Flavobacteriales bacterium | reverse complement strand
CGCAGTACCGCAGTCGGTTGCGCACCCAACTGTCGACTGTTCCGAGTTTGCCGACTAAGCTCGCTTGAAGGACCCTTTCACGAAACAGTTATATCATTCGATTATTCAATTGGATTGAAAATTATGAAATTTTGTTCGGGCTAAAATTCGTCGAATCCATCGCCAAATCTCAGTTGCAGAGCATCCAGCTATGCGCCTTCGATTTGGCTTGTCTTCCACGAATTTTAGCTCCGCGAATAATAGAACAGTTTCATGAAAGTGTCCTTTCGAAAATAATTGACCCAACCTCCTTGTACCTCTTTCTGTTGACGTGTGCGCTCGGCAAGCGATAATGGTGCAGTTTTTCGCGTAATGGTTCTGATCTTTTCCTTCAAGTCCTTCCAGCCGCTTTCGCTCACCACGAGTTGGTATTTGCCTCTAGTGCCCTTCTCATACGTGGGCACAAATTCGCACCCAAGCAATTTGAAATTTACAGGTCGGCGTATCCCACTCTTCTCGCGGTTGATCGGCAATTTCAATTTGTTCTTTAGGAAAAGAAACATGTCGTTACCCATCTTTTTTGCTTCCGATTTCTTCTTGCAGTAAACCCGAATCATGCGATGGAGATATCGGAATTCATAGGTCGAACTGTTACTTTGTTCCATCGTGTAGATTCGAGAATCCCGCAGCGCATTAACCTCAAGCTGCTTCCAATGCGCAATGCGAGATTATTTAATGGTGAATACTAATACATCAAGAATAAAAATCGAGAAAGTGCTTGATATCAAATGGGGTAAGCGCTGCAATAGATTTCCAATGCGGATTCTGGGTTAAAGGGACTTGCTTGGCCATTTCATACCTAATGAGACGATTGCGCTCCGCTTCATAAACTGGTTTCACAATTCCTTCGATTAGATGTCTTTCTCTCTCATCCATTCTTTTGATTTAGGCGATTTCATTATCGCATTATGAATCGGTAGCCACTTCTGCTTAACTCATTTCAAAAATAGAACTCTTCAATTGCGCTAGTGCGTAATCAAACTTTCAAATATTTCCTCAAGATTCAAAGATCGAATTCTTACCCCCTCAAAAAAAAACGCGGCCTCAACTCGCCGCGCTTTTTTTTTACTGAAGATATCTTACGGACAGGGTCCCCCGAAAAACGAAATAAACAACAGCAAATCGCCACTGTTGGCTGAGCCGTCGCCGGTAAGATCACCAGGGCAATATGGCGAACCGCAATTGTATCCTAAAAATGATATGAAGATCAATAGATCTGTTCCGTTCACAAGCCCATCGCCATTCATATCGGCATAACAGGTGGAGGGTGGATCAATTAAATTGCACAAACCATCGCTGTCGCCATCTGTAAAATAGGCCTCCGCTAAAGCAAAGGCGTCGTTGCCAATTTCGATGCCCATGATTCGAGCAGGAATGTCGTCGCATGGTGGATGAATGCCTCCCCAAATTCTGGAAAGTGATGATTCGTCGGCTGCATCTCTATAGGTAGCCCATTGCAGATGAACATCAATACTAGGCCCTTCTTCAAAAACCAAAAAATCATTTACCGAAGCTGTAAACTCTCCCATTCCTCCGGGGAAATATTCGTCGCCAGTAAACATAGTTAATACTTCGGCTGCGGCACGAGAGTATGAAGAGTGACCTGATACATAGCCTGCAAATGGAGGTGTCACAAATGATGGACGTTGATAGGGCTCCCAATTTTCGCCCAAGATCCAATCAACTCCTGCTGCATCAACATCTACATTATTAATAACACTGTGACCTCTCCAAGCCTTCACTTTTATTTTCCCAACGTTGGCTCCTCCACCGTCTAATGCATCACCTAATTGGATAAGCTCAACATAATCTGGAACCAATGGAATACCCGCCGGATGATAATTGAGTGAAAAGGGCTCGGAGCTTTGTCCTAGATCTATCATTCCTCTTATGGCAGATATCGGCCTAAGATAATCATACCAACCTTTAATCCCCCAAACCGTAACAGCCACATCATGCATTGCTCCTCCCATCGTAAAATAACCTTTCACATCCCACTCCATATCGTCCAAGATGTCTCCTTCGCCCTTAAATTTCTTAACCGTCATGGGATGATCCGATACATAGTTAAATATGGTAAACCAATGCCCTGGCGGGGTCTCGGACTGAGGACCATCGGCCCAAAACTCTGCTAGTACACGCGCATAGTCGCCTCTCGGAACCATATTGGGCGTATAAGGCAAACCTGTCGCCGGATTTATCGAATGTCCATTGTTCTGCGTTCCACCATTTAATTGATCATAAAATGTATGGTGCTCCTGAAATGTTGCAGGCAAGTCATTTCTATCGCCCAATGATGCTGGCGAAATATCCCACATTACTCCATCACTTGCATCGAGATGTGAGGACCAAATAAGTGTTGTCAAAAATGTCCACTTGTAATCTTCGGAAGTTCCTGAACCATCCATTGAAAGCATAGGTGGTAATCCGGGATCATGATAAACCAAATAATCAAAACCATTTCTATTGTTCGTTGCCAAATCATCTGTAGAAAGTGCAAATGGCGAAACTTGTCCCCACTCGGCACTTAGGAAAGGAGGAGTCGCTCCCGGAATTGCGTTTCCACTTTGATCTATAAAAAGATCAAGGGTCAGAGGTTGCCAACGATTGTAATCAACAATTGTCGGATTTCCCGAAATGTCTACAATCATCGGTGGATTCACGGGTGCATAACTTGTATTGGCATAGAGATTCTGTTCATTGCATCCATCTTGCAAACCAAAACTGATATAACACTGAGCAATGTAATTTCCTAAGGCAGCTGCACAACCGTTTTGATATGCTGTAGAAGTAAAACTGATATCCATTCCTAAAGTAGCCATGTGGTTATCATAACCCTGCTTCAGCAAAAGTGCTTTTGGTGAGTTCTGGAATCGATGCACCAACATGCGATATGAAGCATAAGAGATAGCGGAGTCGCGTGCAGCAATAATATCATCTTCCGTGGGTATTCCCGTGAAGGTGCAATCAAATCCATCTACAAGGTTGCCAAGAAGATAGGTGCACGTACCGGGTTCATAAACGGCCCATGCATCGAACATGGCAGACGACACATGAAATAAATTTCGTGCGTGTACAGTGGGTCGAGCAAAATCGTTGCGTATCGATGCGAGCAACATTTCATTCCATTGCCTGGCTACATTTTTATCTGTGCCTATAACCGGGAAATTTACCGACTCAGCACAATTGGGATCCGGATTGGTTGGACATGGATCACATGAATCCGCCAAACCATCGCCATCATAATCTGAGGGGACAGGCGCTATATCACAATTGTCGGACATAAATAATCCGTAGCCGGAACATTTGCCCATTAAAAAATCCAATAAACCATCACCATTAATATCAAGACAAACACTGTCATAAGCATTGTCGGCCCATGGAAAAGATGTAGACCCGTAGGGATTAGAAAATGTTCCTCCATCGTTGCGATAAAGAGCCATGCGCCTCGATGAATCGCAAGGCGGGATATCTACATCGACATCGCAAACAACAATATCCATATCACCATCTAAATCCAAATCGGCGGCATGAACATTTCCTCCAAACCCGTTGGAAGAACTAAAACCAAGATTTATTTTTGTAACGTTGATGCTCGTATTAGCCACCACGGAATTGACGCGGAGAACATAATCACTTCCATCATCGACTACGAATAAATCCATTTGTCCATCGAGATTAAAGTCCGCAACATCGAACATGTAGGGAGAACCGACAGGTACCAAATTTTGCCAGTTGCTGAAATTTCCTGTGCCATTATTGAATAAAACAAATACTCCAATATCATTCCATGGACTCACATTGTAAAGCGTTGAAACTTTTATGATGTCCTTGTCACCATCGTTATCGATATCATGAATCTGAACGGCGGTTCCAAATGCAGAATTTCGAAGATTACCCAGTCGAGCCAAACCTTCCTCTGTGAAGTGTCCGGTGCCGTCGTTGATCAATAAAAAATCTTTTGCAGTGCCTCCTCCTGAATTCACTTTATAGTTGACTAAGTAAATATCCATGCTACCTTCTCCCGTTACGTCGCCTCCCCAAACCGCGCAAATAAGCGGAATGTCGGCAGTAAGCGTTGGAAATCGAGAGGCAGATTCATCCGCAAATCCAAGCCAATCGCCATTAACATCGTTGCCCAAATTGCTGTAGTACAAAGGTTGCTGACCAAATGTGTTGGCCACAATTACGTCGAGCCAACCGTCGGAGTCAAAATCACCAGCGAAAATATCCCGTGCAAATGTCGGATTCGTGATGAAACCATTGGCATATTCCGCTGTCCTATCTACGAGCACTCCGCTTTCATTTATAAGTAGAAGATCCGATTTGGGTGGTTCATTCGAAAGGGAGAAAGGTTCTTTGCGCACAACTATTACATCCGGACTGCCATCATTGTTGAAATCCGCTGTCCACATGTCTTTTTCTTCATCATCGCTATTGGCAACAGAAGTAAGAGAAAGTCGATTCGATGTTTCATCTTGCCAATCGAGCCATTGACTGTGTATCGACTGAGCTGAAAAAAAGAATACCAATAAAAGCAGCGAAAATTTTGAATAAGGCAATAGAAGCCCAAGGAAAGGATTGTGATGTTTCATGGTAAAAGAATTCGTTTGGCAAGGTTGAAAAACAAATATAATCAAATGGGGGAATTAGTGAATGGGGAATT
>JAWXBG010000097.1:0-31106 GCA_034439875.1 Flavobacteriales bacterium | reverse complement strand
GGTGTACCCGAAACAAAGAAAAAATGTAATGAGGGATGAGAAGTATTGTTTTTTCATATTATTTTATTATTTGGAAACTGCAATTAGAGCATTAATTTGTGATTGCTGCTGGGCCAGCAAAACTTTCAATTCTTCAATAGACTTTTCCAATTCCGTAGTTTCAATTTTCATGGCTGAACCAGCATTCTTCAAACCAGTATTTTCGACCATGAGTTCTTCAATCATCTGCTGCTGTTCTTGCATACCTTTCACTAGCGGCATTACAAAATCTGAGTAGCGAATGGAGTACAAATCGTTTGCATTATCTGGAATCTGCACTCCACTAAAATCATAACCTAACTCTTTGGCCGCCTGCTCCACTTCTTGCGCAAGGAAGCCAGTCATCTTTATTTTTTCTATATCGTATTTGCCTTGCCAGTCGCCTTCGTATTTCTCTTTGTCGGCATGCACCATTTCATTCTCGCGGTGAATGTTGAGGTTGTATGTAACAGGTCGCAGTTTGGCAATGAAGTCCAGACCAGGAACGTCGTCCTGCACATTGTCTTTGATGCGCGCATCGCTGTATGTGCTCCAGCCAACTTGACCCGCAATCACGCTGACGCTGGTGTTTCCAATCTCAACACGATTGCTTGCATCTACCACGCCACCTGCTGCACGGCCAAGGCAGGTTGTATTGTCCAGAGTTAACACATCAAAATATGCACTTCTGCCCACTGCTGTGTTGTTTGTTCCTGTGGTATTGTTGTACAACGCTGCGTAGCCAAACGCTGTGTTTGAAGTTCCTATGGTATTGTCACTTAAAGCGATGTAGCCACAACCTGTGTTGTTGTTGCCTGTTGAATTAACCGTTAGAGATTGATAACCAAGTGCCGTATTGTAGTTGCCCGTATTGTTGGCCGCATTGGTCAACCCTCTGAGTGCTTCAAAGCCAACTGCTACAGAATAATTTGTGTAGGATGCGTTGGTACTGTTGGCATAACGCATCGCATTATAACCAATGGCTGTGCCGTTGCTTCCGCCCACATTGGTGTAGAGTGCATTGGTTCCGCTGGCAGTATTGCGATTGCCCACGTTGTTGGAGGTAAGTGCCTGGTGTCCATTGGCAGTATTGAATACACCCGAAATATTGTCTGCGAGTGCACCCATTCCGCTGGCAGTGTTGTAGTCGCCATCTATGTTGGAAGTAAGTGCATCCCTGCCAATGGCCGTGTTGCTTATGCCGATCGTGTTAGAATAAAGTGCGTGATATCCCGCAGCGGTGTTATCTGCTCCGAAGTTGTTGCCTATGAGTGATTGATAACCAAGTGCCGTATTGTAGTTGCCGGTGTTGTTGGCAGCCGTGGTAGAACCCCTGAGCGCTTCATAACCGACGGCTACAGAATAATTTGTGTATGTTGCGGTGGTACTGTTGGCATAACGCATCGCATTATAACCAATGGCTGTGCCGTTGCTTCCGCCCACATTGGTGTAAAGTGCATTGGTTCCACTGGCAGTATTGCGACTGCCAAGGTTTGAGGCAAGTGCCTGGTGTCCACAAGCAGTATTGAATACTCCCGAAATATTGTCAGCGAGTGCACCCATTCCACTGGCAGTGTTGTAGTCGCCATCTATGTTGGAAGTAAGTGCATCCCTGCCGATGGCCGTGTTGCTTATGCCGATGGTGTTAGAATAAAGTGCGTGATATCCCGCAGCAGTGTTATCTGCTCCGAAGTTGTTGCCCCAGAGTGATTGATAACCGAGTGCCGTATTGTAGTTGCCCGTATTGTTGGCAGCAGTGGTCGAACCCCTGAGTGCTTCATAACCGACGGCTACAGAATAATTTGTGTAGGATGCGGCGGTATTATAAACATAACGCATCGCATTAAAACCGATAGCAGTGCCGTTGCTTCCGCCCACATTGGTGCAGAGTGCATTGGTTCCATGGGCAGTATTTGAGTTTCCTGTTGAATTCGCGTTGCCTGACAAGTATCCATAAAAAGTGTTGTGCAGCAAATGATCAATCCTACCAGCTTTCTGATTGTTCACTCTTATGTTGAAAGGGACATTGTCCGTTGTTCCGATAAAGCTCGTGGTATCAATAGTGGCAGCGTTTCCCATTTTGCTCCATGCTTCCGTAGCATTATCTGCTTGCTCGGCATGAAGGGCATAAGGCACACTCATCATTTGCTGTGTTCCCATATCTACAAACCCATTACCCATATCCCCCTCAACTCTCAAATAACGATTTCCACTATCCCAGTCAACAGAAGTCATACTTCCTTGTAACACTGTTCCATTTCCAATCACACAATTTATCAAACCAAATTCATTGGTAACGAGCGGCTGTGCTTCTTGATATTTAATCAAAGTGATTCCTGAAAGTGTGGTTCGTATTGTGAACTTGATGTTGGCGTTTTGGTTGACCATGATGTCGCCTTCAGCATTGCGAATGACTGCCTGATAGTTGAAACCTTGGGGGACTTGAGCCGCAGCCACAATCGAAATTGTGAGTGCCAATAGAAATGCAGACAAGTGTTTCAAAGTGCTGTAGTTTTAATTACAACAAATGACCGTCATAATAAGGTGCTTTGGATTACCCAAAAAGGGTCAAGGGATCGGTCAAATAAATTTCTCATTTAACACCTTTTTCACCAATACATTATTGTCGTTCCCGTGCAGCTTAGCATAGATAAGTTTCATGTGAGAGCGAATTGTTCAAAATAAAGTTTGAGATACGAATGGGCTGCCTTTCTTGAAAAGATGCATACACACGAAATCGCAGATCTACCTCAAAATATTCTCAGACGCACTACCGAACGCCTATTACAGATAAGTTCTGGCTTTTAATTTTCTGTGAGTCTTAGAAACTAATTTTGCAAATATTCCCTCACAATAATCGATTTTGTTGTCGCCGATTTTTCTCTGAGCAGAGCAACTTTCTTATATTCATCAGAGCTTGTAAATTTTTGGAGTTCCTCAATTGAATCCCATTCAATAATTATTAGTCTGTTCGGATTCCAATCTTCTTCTAGTGGAATAACTTTCACATCAGGGTCTTCCTCAAATGCCATTCCACCAGAACGGACCAAATATTTCCCGCCACACTTTTGAATTATCGGTTCTATATTTATTCTGCACTGCTCGTATATAATTGACTCATTTACAGTAATATCAAGCACAACAAATATTTTTTGGCTTTACTTCTTCATCTTCTTCTTGGATCTGAACTTGAATAGAAATTGCACGAAAAAGTAGACCACTTACTGAGCAATGAATTTTATACCAATTCTGCTTCTTAACTTTCATCACTGTCTCTAAAATTATTTTTTTAGCTTTATGGTAACATCTGCCATTTGACCTATTAAATATGAGCGCTTTTTATTCCTCCTAGACTCATGGTGAATGTTTTCTTCCGTAAAAAAACACCCTACATCGTCACCGTTGCCTGCAACCACTTATTCCAACCTTTCTCTTCATAAGTGATCAATACCATCTTGTCCTTAGAAAAGCCAAGACTGATATCCGCCGTAAAACGATTTGTGGTGAATAGCTCCACACCTGCAGCGATGTAATAACCGAATCCAAATTCTGTTCGAGGTTGATATGTTATGATTTGGTTCGGATTATTGGCTCCAATCATAAGCTCATAAGTCCTATCACCCACAGTCACTTCATTTCCCATAACCTTGGTCCCCAAAACACTACCACCCATCTGAATGTAAAAATTCAAAAGATCATTAATCATAAATCCTTGTCTATATCCCAGATTAAAGTTCAAGCGATCTTCTTTGCCAACAATCTGAAATAATCTCACATCTGCTTGTCCATTTTGTGGAATGGGGGTTCCAACAAATTGAATGGTGAACTGATCAATAGCCCTGAGCCTCGCCACATTCGTATTAAACACAAATGCCGCATCCCTGTTGAAAGAAAACTTCAATTGAAAGCCAAGAAGAAACGCCGGATTGTAACGCATCAGTGTTGGATAGGCATCGGAAGGCAGAAAAAAATTCGTACTCCCGAAATATGAATTGATGTAATTCGTTTCATTAAAATTCAAATTCAACCGCTGCTCAATGTCAAAACACTGTACATCATTTGGATCCTCAAGCAAATTATAAGCACAAGTTCCATTATAAAAATTGCCTGTCTTTTTTGAACCGACATATCCACCCAGATTCAATCCTATACTCCAACCTCTGTATGGATCTACTTCCTCTTGATCTTCCTCCTCTTCTTCATCATCAAAAGTGAACAAATTCAGACCTCCTGAATAAGAATATCGTCCATTCGCATTTTTGCTTTGGGCGAAAATGGCAGAGCTGACTCCACACAGTAAAAGGAATAAAATGATCTTCTTCATACTCTTTTCTTGATATGCGAATGTAATGAAATGCCTTTAAACCCCGATTTTGCAGATGCAATCTATTGAACACTGAAAATTCAATTGTTTAAGGAACACTCCCTTACCTTGCGTAATGGCCTCATAATCTTTAAAAACAGAATCAGCATGAGAAATCTATTGCGAGACGTACCATCTTAGGATTTTAGCTCTTCATCACGATTCCCGATGCGGATCCTAGGTTTACTGGCATTTACTACTTCACGCTTATAAAAATGAGTTGGACTATTTAAATCAGAATTGGAATAACAAGTACTGTGCACAGAAAGGCGTGCTAATATTTGGCCTAAGGGTACATAAAAATCGATCTTTAGCGTCCATATTCCGAAAGTTTGATATGATTTACGCTGTTACAGATATAGAAACTACTGGTGGTCATGCCTCTGGTAATGGAATTACAGAAATTGCTGTAATTCTTAGCGATGGAAAAAAGATCATAGACACTTTTCAAAGCCTTATCAAGCCTAGTGTATCTATTCCTCCTTACATCTCTGCACTTACCGGAATTACCAACGAAATGGTGCGAAGAGCTCCTGAATTTGATGACATTGCGGATGAGCTATTCGATTTTTTAAATCAAGGTGTTTTTGTAGCTCACAACGTAAACTTCGATTATTCTTTCATCAAAGAATCCTTTTCAAGTTCGGGAATCGATTGGAAACCCCAGCGAATGTGTACTGTGCGCTTGAGCAAAAAAGCTTTTCCGGGAATGAAAAGTTATGGTCTAGAAAACTTGTGCAGGCAAATGGAAATACGCAACCTAGCAGCCCACCGAGCTCATGGTGATGCTTCTGCCACTGTTGAACTCTTGCATCGCTGCCTTGAGGAGTTGAGTGAAAAAGACGTTTTAAAGTTCGTAACACGTTCTTCTCCTGAAATCTATTTGCCCAACAACGTGAGCCTCGAAGCATTTCAAAAACTACCCCAAGTTACGGGAGTCTATTTTTTGCTCGATCGTCAATTGAAGCCACTATACATCGGTAAAGCCCGAAATATTAGAAAACGAGTGCAACAGCATTTCTCTCAAGGTCTCGAAAGTTCCAAGCAGCAAGACTTCCTAAAAGAAATATATAACCTCGATCATATTCTCACCGGAAATGAACTCATCGCTTTACTGTTAGAAGATCAGGAGATCAGAAAACACTGGCCAAAACACAATCGAGCTCAAAAAAGAAGACCTCGAAAACTATCGGTGATGCAGTACACCGATCAAAACGGTTTTGACCGACTTGCGATTTATGAAAACGAATCTAAATCCGGTGCAATTAAACTCTTCAACAATAAATCTAATGCCCACAACTGGCTTCTCGAAATAGCCGATTTTGCCGGCCTCAACCACAAACTGATTGGACTGCCATTTGAACTAGCCAATGAAGTTCTTCCAGATCGATTAACACACAATCAATTGCTCCGAGATGCACTAAAGGAAGCCGCCATAAGGGAAACCGTTTACGTGATTTTATCTGAAGGTCGCACCAAAGAAGAATATGGTTTTATTTTTACAAATCAAGGAAGTACTGTTGGATATGGCTTTGTGCCAATTGATGTTCAAATTTCCAAGGTTTCGCAATGGGAAGAATGGCTCATCCCCCTCTCACCCTCGGAAAGTACACACGGAATCATCAACGCCTATATCGAAAAACCAAAAGGCATGAAAGTTCTTTCCTTTCGTCAGGGTGAATTGAGCATGATCAACGAATAATTGATATCTTATCCATTTCGGATCAAAGACATTTTATCAAAAACTTGTTCAAAATCTGAGATGCCTTGTATGTCTCAACTAACTTTTCCAAAAGCCCATCTCCAGTGATTATGTTTGGTGACAGCTCCTTCCAATAATAAAACTGCTTATTGAAAATAAAAGGACATTTTTCCGCCGCACTTCGAAATTCAGGTGCAATTATTTTGTTCACATCGCCCTGCAGTTTACCGCATTGCTTCACGAAATCTTTATCAGCTAGAATTTTGTTGAATGCAGCCGGATTAGAGGCAATAGAGGTGCGAATATTCTCGAGAAGTAACTTTGATGGCATATACGCTCCACCGGCAAGTGCCAACTTCTCAGGACCGAGCTCAAGGTAAATCCCAGGGTATTCCATGTCCTTTCTTCCACCAGGAGCGATAGCTGCAGATGCATACAATTTATAAGGGCTTTTGTCCTTCGAAAAACGGATGTCGCGATTTATCCTGAATATCGCATCCTTCGGTTCGATAGCCATATTCTTATCCAACTTTGTCATCGCCGTTATCACATCTGAAACAAATTTTACGAATGGCATTTTTACATGGTCTTCATAGCGCTTCTTATTCACTAAAAACCAATCTCGCTCGTTACTTGCTGCAAGGTCCTTGTAGAACTGAATAAATTCTTTACTGAAATATTTCATTTTAAAATGTGCTTATATGGATTCCTAAAAACCTCATCTAGTTCTCGGTATTTTCAGGAATCTTATAAATGTATACTTTTTCCAATCTGTTTTTATCATTGAGCCTATTCAGCATCAAATCAAACCAACCCGGCTCAATAATCTTAAAAAAAACAAGTCCTGGAAAAGACTCCTTGATGCTATTTACACGCTCATATAATCTCGTTTCATCGTAAAATAAAACATAATTCGGTACTGGTCTTTCGTGCATGCTTCCCTTCGTTCGCACCTCTTCCGACTCCATAGATTTGATTAAAGAAGCCTTATCCACGTTTTCTCCAAATTCATAATAAGATGACCAGTTTGACACATAAAACTGAGGTGGCATTGCGGCTCCTCCTTTGTGAGAAAACTCGCGAATGAAATTTTTGCAATCTCCTTGCTCATACAAATACACCATCGATTCCACTTGACTTCTCTTCGAATAAGTAACACATAAAACCAACATGACTGCGGTGTTGATCACCCAAAAAAAACCCCATAAACCCCTTTGAAGTTTGGCGCGTGTTATCCAATATTTCGACTGCGTTACAAAGGCGTCCCAACCGATATACCCTGCCATTACGACCAATGGAAGAATCGGAAGCAAAAATCTTTCTTGTCTGTTCGGGTAAATGATATGAAACAAAATAAATATGGATGCCGGTAGTGTTAGGAACAAATATTTTTTCCAGCTTCTAAAAAACCCGACCATCAAGAAAAATCCGAGTGGCGGAAGAAGAAAAAGTGTAATGAAACTTATGTATGCATAGGGAGATCCCGGATAATTGAGCGCGTTTGTTTTGTTGTATTCGAAATATCCGAAAACATGTTGAAATGGTTCTCCACCCCACAACAGAATGTCATCTGCTTGTGTTATGAAAAATCCGATAAAGGCAATAAAACCGAATAATAAGGCTTGTAAAAAATGACGGTAATACAAAATGCAAAGACCCACTCCGAAGGCAACTAAAACCAACTGATAACGGAAACCCACCGACAGTCCAAGTACGAGTGAGCCCACTATTAGATTTGAAAATTTCGGGCTTTGAGTACTTATGTCTTGCGTTCGACGTTGGAAAACACCACTTTTCAAAAGATGATAAAGCCCAATTAAAAGCGGTGGCATGCAAACAAATTCAACAAGGTTTCGGGTAGCAAAATTGGGTATCACTGCAATAAAGGCAAGAAGCCAAGCAACCATTCGAGCCTGCTTTTCGCCAGAAATTCTAACCACAATCTTCCATGCGTACACTACCACCAAAAGCGAATACACAGCATGAATAAGTCTCATCAGATACATCTGAGTATCTGGATGTTCTATACCAAAAAACTGAAATATCTTGAATAAGACAAATAGAAATCCCAAATAGAAAAATGAAATAGGTTCGGGATGTTCTCTCACATTCCCAATTCCCGGCAACCAGTCATTAAAGTTCTTCGCTGCGGCCCAACTGGACGATGGTTCTATTGTGAGAAAATGATCGTCGTGCATCATGTATCCCTTTGCAAAAAACACGGCAATCAGTCGAACAAAAAAAGCACAAAACAAAATGAAAGTCAGCGGATGACTTTCATAATATCTTCTCAACTGTTGAATCATATATGATCTATTAGGTTTGCAATACACCTACGTTGTATGGCCGTTCCGCCGGCGCATGATTGGCCGCTTCTATTCCCATGCCTATCCACTTTCTTGTGTCCGTTGGCTCTATAATGGAATCTAGCCAAAGTCGTGAAGCAGCGTAATATGGAGATGTCTGAGTATCATATCGATCTTTAATTCGATTGTACAACTCCTCCTCGCGCTCTTTGGTTATTTCTTCGCCTTTTGCTTTTAAGGAAGAAACTTCAATTTGCAATAAAACTTTCGCTGCTTGCGCTCCACCCATCACAGCCACCTGGGCTGTTGGCCAACCAACTATCAGCCTGGGATCATAAGCTTTGCCGCACATCGCATAGTTTCCGGCACCATAGCTATTACCCATAATAATAGTAAACTTCGGCACTACTGAATTGGCTTGGGCATTCACCATCTTGGCTCCGTCCTTAATTATTCCTCCATGCTCGGAACGTGAACCTACCATAAAACCGGTGACATCCTGAAGAAAAACCAACGGTATATTTTTTTGATTGCAATTCATAATAAACCGCGAAGCCTTGTCGGCACTATCACTGTATATCACGCCACCAATTTGCATCCCATCCTTCTTGCTCTTTACCATCAACCTTTGATTTGCCACAATACCTAAACTCCAACCTTCTATGCGCGCATAAGCACAAACAATACTCTTTCCGTAATCGGATTTGTACTCGGTGTATTCGCTATTGTCCACTAATCTTTTGATAACATCACCTACATCATATGGTTTCGATCTTTCTTCGGGAAGAATTCCTATCAATTCTTTTTCATCAAACTGAGGTGGAATAGCGGCAATTTTATCAAAACCGGCATTACGCGTTTTGTGTCCGCTGTGACCAATCAACTTGCGAATGGTGTCCAAGGCATCTTTATCATCCTTGGCTTTATAATCCGTAACGCCACTGATTTCGGCATGTGTGGTTGCTCCACCGAGCGTTTCATTATCAATATCCTCTCCTATTGCAGCCTTCACAAGATATGAGCCAGCAAGGAAAATGGATCCTGTTTTGTCCACGATCAGCGTCTCATCGCTCATGATTGGAAGATAAGCTCCACCGGCTACACAAGAACCCATGACCGCAGCAATTTGAGTTATACCCATGCTGCTCATCATGGCATTATTCCGGAAAATTCTACCAAAATGCTCTTTATCGGGGAAAATTTCATCTTGCATCGGCAAATAAACCCCGGCACTATCTACGAGATAAATGATTGGAATTCGATTCTCCATGGCTATTTCCTGTGCGCGCAAATTCTTCTTTCCCGTCATCGGAAACCAAGCTCCTGCTTTCACAGTTGGGTCGTTTGCCACCACTACACAGAGCCGCTTTTGAACATAACCCATTACCACAACCACACCAGCCGCCGGACAACCTCCATGTTCTTTGTACATGTCGTACGCTGCAAGGGCCCCGATCTCAATTTGGCGGCTGTCCCTGTCAAGGAGGTACTCTATTCTTTCTCGGGCACTCATCTTGCCCTTCTTCTTTTCTTTCTCCAGTTTGTCGGTTCCTCCTCCCAAATAAATCTTATCTAATTTTCGGCGAAGATTTCCAATCAACTGCATCATCACATCTTCATTTCTATTGAATTCTAGGTTCTGTTTCATAGGCTTTTACTTGTCTGTAATAAAACGGTCTGTATCAAAAATCATCCATTCAATTATTACAAATTCACAGCGCGAAAATCGACCAGAAACCTCGTTTTTCGACACAAAAATGCAATTCAAATTAGGTTGAGATTCAGTAGTTCCAATTGCAATACAATAGTGCTACTAACATTTTTGGGAGGAATAACGTTTGAGTATACCGTTTAGGTATCTGGAATAGTCCAATTTCGTTTCACTCCATTAGCCTCTAAAGGCATTTACCACTTCATGAAGGATCCGGCTGCGCATTGCCTCAATATACTTCTAATGTACAATGCTGGATAAAATAGTTTGGACCATTCTGTTGGTAGAATTGCTATAATTTCGACCCGATGAGAATTTTTGGATTTCTGGGAATCATACTTTTTTTGTATTGCTGCAACGTGAAGCCCAATCCTGTGGCCAAAAAAGACGAGGTCATTGCGACCTCCACCCCACAATTTGCCAAGGGATTCCAAATCGATTCTATTCGGGGAGGATTGAAAATAATACTCTTTGATTTGGAAAAATCAGGGGATACACTCGATATAATTGAAGTAAAAAGAGAGTTCGCAAATACGTCATGCATGAGCACAACACACCTTGCATTTTTTGAAGCTCTGGGAATCATCGACAAGGTAAAAGCGGTAGGGCATGCCAACCTCATCGCAAATCTTAAATTGAGTTCTCGATTCATAAATGGAGATTTGCTTAATCTCACAAAAGGGGATGAAATAGACTCAGAAGTTCTAGTAGCCACTCAATCCGAAATACTCTTCACCTATCCTTTTGGAGATGTTGGTATTAGTAAGAGCGCTACAGATCGCATTCGAACGCTTCCCATATCAGAATATCTCGAAGAACACCCTCTTGGAAGAGCAGAATGGATCAAAGTATTCGGAGCGCTCTACAATTGTTCGGCAAAAGCTGATTCTATTTTCAATCAAATTTCGCAAGACTATTTTTCCGTTTGTGAGCGGGCGAAAGCGATCACTCAAAGCTCATCCAAACCAACTATTCTTACTGCTAGTATGCAGGGCGACCGATGGTTTTTACCTCCGGGTAATAGCTTTATGGGCCAACTCCTCATTGACGCCGGTGCTGAATATTTGCTCGCAGATTCTATTGCTCAAGGAAACCTCTCTTTCACTGAAGAAGCCTTCTTTAGTTTATTATCCAAGACAGAGTTTTATACTGAAGTTACTTTCGATCCGAATCTAACAAATCGAGCAGGACTGCTTAAAGCAAGACCTATGTTTAAAGTCGTGGCTTGTTTTGCAGAAAACAAAATTTTCATGTGCAATACGCTTGAGTGTGACTACTTTGGAACAGCCCTTTTGGAACCTCATATTTTACTTGAAGATATCCTAATGGCTTTGCATCCGGATCTTGCAGCCGATTATCAGGCCTCCTATTTTATACCAATTCTGCTTATTAAATAGTCCAAACTATTTTAAACGCATGAAGTGGTAAATGCCGTTAGAGAAGTTGTTATTGGCCAATGAAGTCAAATGGCATTGCACCATTGCGAATACCAATATCGTATTAGACTGATTGAGCCATAAAAAAACCCAGCATCTCGGCTGGGCTTTTCTGTTGAATGTTTCAGTTCAGCATCAACTTTATTTTTCCACATCTCGCAGAATCTTTGACACTTAAAGACTTCGAAAAGCCTTTTAAAAATGCAAGTGATTCTTCAGATACGTTCACCTCTGTCTTCACTTTGGTAACTGGAAAGACCTCTTCGATCCATTCCTGTTCATGCTTTGTGAAATTGACTAAATCCGATAATGTAAAATCTTTCATGCGCTCATAAATTATGATTTACACTATTAGAACAAAACCAAATACATTTTATTGTAATCGGGCATAAAAAAAAGTCGCTGCTCATCGCAACGACTCCTTTTCAACTCTTTTTCAACTCTTTACACTATTATGAAAACGAGACTTCCACTTTATGTTTCTCAATCAATTTTCGCAAATTGATCAATGCATAGCGCATTCGACCTAAAGCAGTATTAATACTAATATCAAGACTCTCGGATATTTCTTTGAAACTCATGTCATAAAAAAGACGCATCATCACCATTTCTTTCTGGTCCTGTGGGAGGAAATCCAATAGTTTTTTGGCATCTTTCATCACTTGGGCCCTCACCTCATTTTCTTCGATGTTTTTATCAGGACTCAGTATGAATTCGAATATATCATATTCTTCTGTGCCACGAACCATGGGCATTTTTTTGCGATTTCTGAAGTAATCGATGCAGAGGTTGTTGGCTATCCTGAGAATCCAAGCACCAAACTTTCCATCCTCATAATAATTGCCTTCTTTCAAAGCCACAATTGCACGCACAAAGGTGTCCTGAAACAGATTCTCTGCTTCCTTTCGGTCCTTGACGTAAACCATGATTTTGGCAAACACCCTCCCCTTGTAACGGGTCAATAGCTCCTCGAAAGCTACTTCTTTTCCTTGCTGATACATAATAACCAGCTCGCGATCACTTAGATTTGACAGACGCATGTGGACCTCCTTCTTGTTAAATTATTCGGTAATAACTAGTGGTGAAGTAGAGGTAGCTCTATAGGCGTCTGTGTGATTTTGTGGTTGTTGTTTGAAAAATAAAAGGGGATTTAATAAATTCTCCCCTTCTGTGAACCAAATGTAAGAGAATATTCTTTCTCTTCGCACAGGATAATTGAATTAGATTGTTAAAAAATGAAAACAAAGGTTGTGAAAACTAAAAATACGGTAGAGAAAAAAGTTGCTGAAAACTGTATCAGCATTAGAGGAGCGAGAGTCCACAACCTAAAAAACATAGGTGTTGACATCCCGCGAAATAAATTGGTTGTGATAACTGGTCTCAGCGGTTCAGGCAAGTCTTCTTTGGCATTTGATACTCTTTTTGCAGAAGGACAGAGGCGTTATGTGGAAAGTTTGTCGAGTTATGCCCGGCAATTTCTGGAGCGATTAGATAAACCAGATGTTGACTCGATCTCAGGCATTAGTCCAGCTATTGCTATTGAGCAAAAGGTGACTTCGCGCACATCTCGATCAACAGTCGGGACTTCTACAGAAATTTACGATTATTTCAAATTGCTCTTCGCAAGGATTGGCAGAACCTATTCGCCAGTCTCTGGAAAGGAAGTGAGCAGGCAAAAAACTGCAGATGTGCTGGACTTTATCGCTACTCTGGGTGCTGAAACACGAATCTTAATTCTTTCACCAATAACCCTCGACAAAAAGGATACAATAGAAAAAAGAGTCGAAATACTCGGTCAACAGGGCTTTTCAAGGATTAAGGTAAACGATGAAATTATTCAGATAGAGGATGGAATCTCCGGCTTTCCAAAGAAATCAATTGTGGAACTACTTGTAGATAGAGCTAGCGCATCCCAGGAAGAAGACAATGTAAATCGTCTGGCCGACTCTATAGAAAGTGCTTTTTTCGAAGGAAATGGCACTTGTATAATTGAGGAATTTGATAGCAAAAAAAGACATTCATTTTCAAATAAGTTCGAAGCAGACGGCATTTCATTTGAAATCCCTGATGTAAATTTCTTTACCTTCAATAATCCTGTAGGCGCGTGCAAAAAGTGCGAAGGATTTGGAAGCATTATTGGCATTGATGAGAACCTAGTGGTCCCTGATCAGCGCCTCAGTATTTATCAAGATGCTGTAGCATGCTGGAGAGGCGAAAAAATGAGCGAGTGGAAAAGAGACCTCATTAGAAAGGCCAGCAAGTTTGACTTCCCAATTCATAAACCATATAAAGATTTAAGCACCAAACAAAAAGATGCGTTGTGGAATGGGAACGAATGGTTTGAAGGAATCTTCGCGTTTTTCAGTTGGGTGGAAAGCGAATCGTACAAAATTCAATACAGGGTGATGTTGAGCCGCTACCGTGGTAAAACAACTTGCCCGGAATGTAAGGGAACCCGTTTGCGTAAAGATGCTTCTTATGTGAAAGTGAATGGGAAAAGTATTCCAGAGCTGGTAAATCTGCCTGTAAAAGATTGCCTTCCGTTTTTTGAAAACCTAAATCTCACCTCAACCGAAAAACAAATAGCCAGCAGAATACTAACAGAAATACTCAACAGACTTAGTTACTTATCTGATGTTGGTTTAAGTTATCTCACCCTGAACAGACTTTCGAATACTTTAAGCGGTGGAGAGTCTCAGCGCATCAATCTAGCTACTACCCTTGGAAGCTCACTCGTTGGATCTATGTACATACTTGATGAACCAAGTATTGGGCTCCATCCGAGAGATACAGACAGATTGATACAAGTGCTGAAAGGACTTCGCGAACAGGGCAACAGCGTGATTGTGGTTGAACACGACGAAGAGATTATGCGGTCTTCTGATCACGTGATAGATATGGGGCCGGAAGCGGGAACACTCGGCGGACAAGTTGTTTTTGCAGGAACTCCCGAAGAATTGATGAGCAATGGAAAGACCCTTACTTCTCAATATCTAAATGGAACAAAAAAAGTTCACTCGCTCTCGAAAAGAAAAGTTTCGAAGGACAAACTTATCATTCGAGGAGCGCGAGAACACAATTTAAAAAACATAGATATAGAAATCCCTCTGCGCTCATTTACCGTGATCAGCGGGGTTAGCGGGTCCGGCAAATCGACTCTCGTGCGAAACATCCTTTACCCTGCCCTCATGCGCGAAAAAGGGGAATTCACTCAAGAGCAAGCAGGGCAATTCGACGGACTAGAGGGCGATATCAAGTCTATTCAATCGGTGGAATGGATAGATCAGAATCCAATCGGAAAAAGTAGCAGAAGTAATCCGGTAACATATGTAAAAGCTTTCGATGAAATAAGAACTCTTTATAGTTCCCTGTCTCTTGCAAAACAAAGAGGCTACAAACCTGGGCACTTTTCCTTTAACACAGAAGGTGGTCGTTGTGAAACATGCGAAGGAGAAGGTTATCAGACCATCGAAATGCAATTTATGGCTGATATCAAATTGCTTTGCGATTCATGCAAAGGAAAGCGTTTCAAAGAAGAAGTTCTCGAAGTGCTGTATCGCGAAAAAAGTATAAGCGATATTCTAAACATGACAGTAGACGATGCGCTTCTCTTCTTCAAAGGCAGTGACAATAGCACTGTTTTGAAAAACCTAATTCTGAAATTGGAGCCATTGCAAGAGGTTGGTTTGGGATACATCACTCTCGGTCAGAGCAGCAGTTCATTGAGTGGTGGCGAAGCCCAAAGGATAAAACTGGCTTCTTTTCTAGGTAAAGGTTCTAGTCAAGGCCATATCTTATTCATTTTCGATGAACCCACAACAGGTTTGCATTTCCACGATGTGAACAAACTCATGACTAGCTTTGATGCTCTGCTAAATAAAGGACATAGCATTATTGCGATCGAACACAATCCTGATGTGATTAGATCTGCCGACTGGCTTATCGATTTAGGTCCCGAAGGAGGTGATGAAGGCGGTGAATTGTTGTACGCCGGTGTACCCGAGAAGATTGCCGGCACAAAAAGAAGCCATACTGCCAAATTTATTTTTGGCAAATAGTAACGAATCTCTAAAAAGATCAGAAATATTGAAATGAACTTTGTTTGAGGACCGAAGTTTGTTCAATAGACAAAAACGCATTACATGAAAATTATCCAAATTGTCTTAACTGCTCCGATCTGTGCTGCGATGCTCACGGGATGCTCACAAACAACGCCGGATCAAAAAACAAATCAAATCAAATTGAACATGAGTGATACAACTAAAATTCAAAAAACAGAAGATGAATGGAAGTCTGAATTGACTTCCGACGAGTTTCGTGTTCTACGCGAACATGGAACGGAGAGAGCTTTCACAGGGGAATTTCACGACAATCACGACACTGGAGTATACTCTTGTGCAGGATGTGGATCCGAACTATTTACCTCCGAAACTAAGTTTGATAGTGGAACAGGCTGGCCGAGCTACTACAAACCTGCCAACGAAACATGTGTAGAAGAAACAGTAGATAAAAGTGTGGGCATGGTTAGAACGGAGGTTCATTGTGCAAAATGTGGTGGTCATCTAGGCCACAAATTCGACGATGGGCCTAATCCTACCGGATTGCGTTATTGCATCAACAGTGTATCCTTGGATTTCCAAAAGAAGTAATCAATCCGATATTTTTACCAACGCTGCTTATAAATAGTCCAGCATGCATTGCACATTGCAAGTCGGTTGTTGGTAATGCGCTGCATGATCTCATAAGCAGGAAGTGACAAATGCCTATAGAGTAGCTGTTATAGGCCAATGGATCGAAATGAAATTGGACTATTACAAATACTAAACGGAAATAGAATTCGGGTATCTCTGTAAAAACAAAAGCCACCTAAAGGGTGGCTTTTTCAATTTTGTATTATCCGAAATTATTTGGGTTTACTTCCCAGTTGTAAATGTGATGTCTTGTTGCTGAAAATTGTCGCCAGCCGCTGTGCGCCCTTGAATATTAAATTTCGCTGTAATCTTGCCCTCTGAAGTAAGCTGCATGATCAAAATCTTTTTGGTTGGTCCGCAGAATACCTGTCTGTGATCTGGTGTACAAAACCAAGCTCCATCACTGCTCTTAATTGGACCACCCGTATCTTCAAAATTGGTAAAATCCATCAAGAAATTATTGACATAATTGTCATAATTATCTTCTGAACCAATGGTTACCCAAGAATCACATTTCAATTTAGGGTCTTCCTGTGAAGCCTTGCGATTTACTGAAATAGACATGGCTCCACCATATGAACTCTGATAAAAAGACTTGGAAGATTCTATGCTCATTGGATGCTCCGCGTCTCCATAAACGACGTGAACCTGATCTTTTTCATTGGCCAACTCTATGTAAATACGATAGGTATTTCCGGCCACCACGCCACCATTGTCAACCTTTTCTACTATAACTCCTTTATACTGAGCAAATGAAGTTAATGTTGAAGCCAATAAAGCTAAGGTGAGTAAAAATCTTAAAGAGGTCATTGTTTTGAATTTGTTTACACTTAGGTCAAGAATGTTGCCAAATCTATTTACGAATTCTACTTTTATCCAAAATTCTTGGGCCCAAAAGTGATTTATTCACAAAACGGGCGTCTCTCCTGGGTATTAGATACCCTATAGTGAGTTCGTGCGTATGCGGGGAAAAAGAACTTGCATTGCTCGTGGTCAGGTCGTATGAATAGTTCAATGTGAAGCTCATGTATTGACC
Source organism: Flavobacteriales bacterium (assembly GCA_034439875.1). GTDB lineage: Bacteria > Bacteroidota > Bacteroidia > Flavobacteriales_D > Sanyastnellaceae > JAWXBG01. The sequence goes on along the minus strand of JAWXBG010000097.1, from coordinate 13,843 downwards.
ACCCAATAATATGGCAATCGCATCTTTAGGACGCACAGTAAAGCCTCCCCATACTCTATCTAGGTAGTTCACCTGTACGTTTACATCTATTTGAACTGGAGTAACAGCAGTGAACTTAACGAGCCCGCTTCCCTGAATATCCCATTCGTCATTCAGGTAATATTTGTATGCTCCCATCATCAGAAAGTGGCGGGCATTGCGATTATCTCCGGGATCTACCAAGGACTCTAGTCCAAGTTTGGTTTGAATCAGTTGTGGAACTGAAAAACCGAAATAATACTGAGCACCATAGACCAAAAATCCAAAATTCGCGTCAAAATTCATGTGATTTTCAGCTTGAAAACCATTTAACGCTAGGTCATTTTGATCGTAAACTACCAATTTCGAATTATCGAAAGAAAATTGGCTGACCATAGCACTCAGTCCAAAAGAAACAGCATCATAATTATTCAAATCGATACTGTAGGATCCTGTGAGTTCGGCCCCCGTGCGCGAGATCGCTCCACCTGTCTTGTCGCTGTATACAACTCCTCCAACACCTATGTTGTGATTTAAACCCGTGTGACCACTTACAGAATAGGTTACTGGCGCCCCTTTGAAACCCGCCCATTGATTTCTGTAAGAAGCATAGATAGGTGAATAAGATTGGGTACCCGCAACAGCCGGATTTACCAAATACGAATTGATCGGAAACTGAGTTCTTCGAAACAATTGCTGAGCAGCAGATGTCATAGCTAAAGACATCACAAGGATCAGAAGGCTGGAGATGTATAGATTTTTCATGTCTTTCTTTCCTTGTGTGTTAATACTTAACCGTTACAGTTCCCATAATGGGATCTTTTGATGAATCGTATTCTATGATAAAGTAGTAGTCAGCTACAGGAAGGTTTTCTCCCTTGTATCTTCCTTCCCAAGGACTTGAGTATCCCTTCGATTCGAAAACTATCTGTCCCCATCGGTTGAATACTTGAATATTTGCTGTCGGGAAGTACTCCAAACCCCCTAAAACCCAGAAATCGTTCACTCCATCACCATTGGGTGTAAGAGCGTTGGCAATGAAGAAGCACCCAATGGTTGGTTCTACAAAAACACTTGTTGAAAGAGTGCAACCTATAGAATCCGTTACGACAACAGTATATTGAATATTGGGCGATAGTCCTATTGCCGTTGGAGTTGTTTGTTGATTATCATCATTCCATTCATAAGAAATAGGTGGAGTGCCATTTAGCACCGCCACTGTAGCCGTGCCATCTTGCTCATTCCAACATGACTCAGGTGAAGAGAAAGTCTCTAAAACCATATCAGTGATAATAGCGGGAACGACATCCAATTGTTCTTCTAGTGAACATCCGGATTCATCGAACACTGTAATTAAAATCTGTCCTTCTCCCAAACCTGGAAGTGTAAATGTTACCGAATCATTTTCTACCACTTCAATTTCTTCCGGTTCAAAAACTGTAGTCAACGTTCCTGTACCACCGCTCACACTTACTACGGCAGCACCATCAAACATACCTGTGCAAGTGGGTGGTGTAAGCAAGTAACTCACCAAAATTGGCTCTGGTTCGTTGATCGAGAATTCCAGGGTGTCTAAACATCCTCTAAAATCTGACACTACAATAATATACTCAGGATCTGCACATAGATCATCAAATTCATATGGGTTTGGATCCAATGTTCCACTGTCATTGCCGACCAAAGGTTGAACTATCTGCCAATTGAATGGGGCCGTTCCTCCAACTGCCTGAATTGTCGCCAAACCATCACAATCTCCTCCGCAACCTACATTCTGGGTACTTAGAATAGATGCCTCCATCAATTCCGGTTCGAATATGATAATACTAGCTTCGTCCGCACAGCCACTTTCATCAGACACCGTGAATGTGTATGTATCAGGAGCTAGATCATTCAAAGTGATAGGAAGTGAGATACCATCAGGATCTAAGGTTATAACTCCTGTTCCTCCTGTTGCTTCAAGAACAACTATTCCATCATTGGCGCCAAAACAACTGACATCCGTTGCTTCAATTGTAAGTGCGAGTTGAGCTGGAGAAGTAATAACTATCCCAGGAATCGTAACTACACAGTTCGCAGCATCTGTGATTGTAACAGAATATGTATTTGCAGGCAAATTGGTGTAGTTCACATTATCTACCCCTTCGCTTTCAATTCCGCTCCCTGGTGAAATCGAATAGGTGTATTGAGCGGTTCCGCCTGTAATGTCTGTTACAAATATTGACCCGTCGGCTTGTCCAAAACATGAAACAGCGGTATCAGAAAACAAATACTCTAACTCGAGTGGTTCCTCCACCATTATGGAATCAATCATCAGCGGACATCCATTGTCGTCCACTATATCAATTTGATACATTCCAGCAGGTAGTGCGCAAATATTGGCGAATACTGTTCCGCTGTCCATGTCAGTTGCAGTAGTTACTGTTGGCGGTGTGCCTCCTGATATTTCTAGTTCTATGCATCCATCCGTACCTCCAAAACATGAAACATCTATTACTGTTGTATCAGCAGAAAATGGTGCGGGCTCAATAATAGAAATATCTGTCATTTCCTCACAGCCGTTCTCATCTGTGACAGTCAAATTGAAGTTGCCAGAACCAAGACCCGTGGCATTCAAATTAATAGGGCCAGGAGCTGGTGTATAGGTTGGGAAATCGCCCTGAGGTGTCCACACTACCGACAAATTTCCTGTTCCCCCCGTAACAGTTCCAGTAACTGTTCCATCATCCTGACCAAAACAAAGTACATTCGTGAAAGAAAGTTGAAGAATAATATTTGCGGGACAGTCTATGATGGCAATGTCGGCAGCCTCACAATCATTATCGTCTATAAGTGTAAATTCATATTGACCACACAACAGGTTTGTAAGTGTTGTTCCGCACGTTGTGTTTTGAACTGGCCCATTATTCAAGGTATACGTTAGTTGATAAGGTTCAGTACCTCCTGCACAAGCCAATGAAATGGAACCATCGTTATCTCCAAAACACAACATTTGATTTACAACATCCGCATTAATCGTCAATAGATCGGGAACTGCTTCGATCACGAATACAGCGGAGGTGTCACGACATCCAACGCTATCTATCATACTCATGTAATATGATCCAGCGTTCAAATCTGAAATGATCAAATCACCGGTTATTTCATCATACGTATCAACTACTGCATCATTCAGCGAATTGTGAAGTGAGTAATCGGTATAGCCATATCCGCCTTCATCAAATGTTAGAACGTTCTCATCTCCAAAACAATTTGCTTCATCCAAATTGAAAAAAGTCATCGGGAAATTGGTGCATGGGTTCAATTGGACCATATCGATCGCACTCGTATTCAGGCAATCGTATTGAACAGCCTGACCGGGGACTCCATTATCCAAAATCTGAACGTTGAAGGTGAAACTAATATCTCCGCACGTTGTAATTCTTGCGATAAGAATCATTAAGTCAGGACCTGCAGGGATCCCCGCTGCTGAAAACAATGCATTTGAATCTATGATTAAATCCCCCCCATCGAAATAATCACAATCATCGTCACCTTCAAATGATAATAAAGCTTGAGCTTCACAAGGCACCATAAGTGGATTTGCAAGCCAAAAACTTGGAATATCAGAACCCTGAGAACACTCATATCCTATCGATAAAAAGGAATCAAACTCAAGAGAAGGGTAAAATGGCCAGAAGGCACAAGGATTATCCAAGAAAAATGGTCCCCCTATCGGATGCTGAAAAACGTTGCAATTGACATCAAAAAACAAATCACACGCGTCGGGAATACAATTACCGCTGTTGCCTTCCGGATCGATTCCGTATATCGCTTGAAGTTCATCTTGGGGATCTTCAAAAACCAAGTAAATGTCATAAGTTATATAACCTTCCAAATCTATTGGTGCACACACGGGAGCTGGTTCATTGTATGGATCCTCGTAGTGCGGGGTCATTTCAATGTGGATTGGATTGCTGGCCAATTGTGCATTCAAGTTTAAAACAATGAATGACAATACGGCCGAAATCAGTATCCTGAAAGTTCTGAGCATGGTGATAAATATAGTTCTAAATGGTAAACGTACTAAGTGCGACTACGGTTGCTTTTAGTCACATTTCGCAAAGCGTCGCGAAAATAAGAAACCCAAGTCCTTAAAAGTATAACTCTAAGGTATTTTTCAACAGATACATGTCTCGGCAGTCATTACCCGAATCACATGCCCAAAGAATGAGGCTAACCTTGGATTCCTGAAATGTGGGCGATGAATGACAAACTAATCAATATGAGATATTTACGTCCGTTTCCTTAAATAATCTTAGTGAAATTTATTTCTTAATCTTTTGATTTACAGCGATATAAATGCCAAGTTTTATCTTGAAAGCGATTCATTATCTTTGTAATCCTTCCAAAAACCAAAAAAAGCACCATGAGCAAAATTCTACGTTTTAACGCGCTTTGTGCGGCAGTTTTCTTTTTCATCAGTTTGAGCGCTCTAGCTCAGCCTTCAAATGATGCATGTGCCAATGCAACAATTATAACAGTTAACGGTGGTTCTGTAAGTGCTACCAATGTCGGCACTTTAGTAAATGGCCCGAATCTCAACTGTGGTGGCGGTCAAATGATAAAAGACGTTTGGTTTAGTTTTGTTTATAGCGGCGGTGATGTAACTATTTCAACCACTCTGGGTTCACTTTCAGACACCCGCATAGGTGTCCGTGCTACATGCACCAGTGCGATGATAGCGTGCAACGATGATTTCGGAGGCACATACGCATCCAGCATTACACTGAATTGTTCTGCTCTCACAATTGGCAATACTTATCTTATTCAGGCCGGTGGTTATTTGCAGCTTACAGGAACCTTTACAATTTCTGTAAATAGTACTGCTGAAGGCGGATGTACAGATGTAAATGCTACCAATTTCAATGCTTGCGCTTCTACAGACAATGGCTCTTGTGTTTACCCTGAGTTGATCGCAGATTTCGGTTATACTGCCTCCGCCAACTGCAGCGCTTATGAAATTAATTTCTTCGATGAAAGTCAAGGAAACGTAACAGGCTGGACTTGGTCAATTCCCGATGGAACTCCTTCAGTAAGCTCAGATCCCAATCTAAGTGTTACTTTCCCAGGTGATGGTTTGTACATTGCCTCACTCACTGTAACTGATCCATATGGCGGTAGCAGCACCTCAAACCAAAATGTGATAGTAAGTGGTGGAAGCTTAGTTGAAATAGCTATTATACCTGACAACTTTCCATCCGAAATTTCTTGGAACCTAAAAGATGATCAAGGAAACACTGTTGCTACTGGGGGTAGCGCTGGTGCCTCTGTTTGTATTGCAGGAATGTGCCATCAATTCAATATTTTAGATTCGTTTGGCGATGGCATTTGTTGTGGATATGGTATTGGATCTTACACCATCACATTAGACGGAGTGTTGATTCACAGCGGTGGAAACTATGGAGCTGGAGAAACTGTGCCTGTTAATTGTCCTCCCGGCTCTTCATGTAATACACCAATTGTTGCAGTCCTCGGCAACAACGAAGTACCCCTGCCCAACTCTTGGTATGAATTTACACCTGATACAAATGGTCAATATAGAATTTCAACTTGTGACCTAGCTACATGCGATACAAAAATATGGGTTTATGAATACTGCAACATGGCCAACTTCGATGATTCGAATGCAGCTACACATACATATAATGACGACCTCTGTGGTGTACAAGCCGAAGTAACTATTCTATTGGCAGCTGGTCAGACATACTACATGAGAATCGGTGACACTGGAGGTGCGTGTGGATTAGATGGATTCGACTTCCTCTTAGAATATCTCGGACCAGTGCAAGGTTGTATGGACGAGTTGGCATGCAACTATATGCCTATTGCTGAAATACCGGCTGTATGCTACTATAATGATGATCCTAACTGCTCTGACCTCGGTCCTGATCTCTATATGCGTCAAGACGTTTTATTTAGCACATTATACAGTACAAATATCAACGTAACGGACAACTGCCTTATAAACGAGGGATGCGCCCAAGGTTATGGCTCACGACAGGTTTTGAGATTTACAACTCAGATTCAAAATATCGGAAACCAAGATTACTTCATTGGTGTTCCAAACGCGAATAACAGTCAATTCGAATGGGATGAGTGTCACAATCACTTCCATTACGAGGGCTATGCAGAATACCTAATGTACGACCAAACCGGAACTCCAATGCCTCAGATTGGATTTAAAAATGGCTTCTGCGTTCTTGATTTGGAATGCAGTGGCGGTGGTGTGGCAAAATATGGCTGTGGAAACATGGGTATCACCGCGGGTTGCGGCGATTACTACAGTTCCAGCCTAGCTTGCCAATGGGTAGATATAACAGATCTTCCTGCCGGTGACTACTTCTTGGTTATTCGCACAAACTGGGATCAGAGCCCCGATCAAGCGGGTCACTATGAATTGCGATACGACAACAACTTTGCTCAAGTATGTATCCATTTCGAACGTGATGCCAACAACAACATTGTGAACTTTACCAAAAATGTAAATACTTGTCCGCAAATTTTGGACTGCATCAATATTCCTTTTGGAACAAACTACCCCGACTGCCAAGGGAATTGTCCCGGTATGGTTAAGCGCGGTGATCTAAACAGCGATCTTTTACTAAACTACACTGACGTTCACAATTATTTGATGGCAACATTGGACGATGGCATTCCTGCTTCCGTGTGTACTGACCTTAATAACGATGGTATGATCAGTGTTGCAGATGCAGCATATCTCGATGTGTGCATTCACTCTCAAGAAGATTTGGGTGTGCCAGCAGGACAAATTACCGAATGCCCATGGGACGACGAAATTGTAAATGAAAATGAAACAGTGACTCTTGGCATTGGTGAAATAAATACCGAGCTAGGATACGTAGAGATCACAATGGTTAACTCTGACAATGAAGTTTCTGCTTTTCAATTTGATTTGAGCGGATTAGTTATAAGTTCTGTAGAATCGGTATTACCTCTCCTGGTTTGGAACCCCCACTTGCATGGTGCTATTGGAGGTGTAAGGGTATCTGCCATTAGTCATGATGAGACCTTTATCCCCAAATATTACGAACCAACTGCTTTCATGAGGGTTTATTTCTCAGAACTCGTAGGCTCTGAAGTTTGCATGTCCGAAATTATAGATGTGTTGGATCTTTCTCTACATAATACCCTGATCGAATATGGACCATGCCAGCTTGTACCGGATATTACTTGTGCTGCAGACTTCAATGCAGACGGAACCATCGGAGCATCAGATATGTTGGTTTTTCTTGGAGCATACGGATGCGTCGGTGCTTGTGGAGCTCCTGATTTGAACAACGATGGATTTGTAAATACTACAGACCTGTTGGTTTTCCTTGCTGCATACGGACAACAGTGTCCATAAAAAATTGAAATTAAACTCGGATTTTGCATTTGAAGTCTGGGTTAAAAAAAGCCATCCGATTGCGGGTGGCTTTTTTTTACCTAAACTCAGAATCCGCATTGGAAATCTATTACAGCGCGAATCCCAATGCGGATTCTGTGTTAAATAATCCATGCTGCATTGCGCATTGGAAGTTTTTTTTGGATAATGCGCTGTACCATCTTGCATGCACGAGATGGTAAATGCCGTCAAAGTAGCTGTTATAGGCCAATGAAGTGAAACGGAATTGGACTATTACAGATACATAAACCCAAATCAAGCGATAGAAAAATTGCACCCTAATTTTGCCGAAGAATGCAGCGATTATATCGCTTAGATTTGAGAATCCCGCACGCATTCTACAAAAATTGCCCTAATGCGTAATGCGGGATAAACGGTATAAAAATCTTACGAGAGCACTTGCTATCTTTGGGGTTTAGCACTTCATAGCGAATCCCAATGCGCATTCTGGGCTAAAAGAACAGCTCCTTTTTTCTCATTCAGTCAATCAAAAATGACAGGTCCTCCCTAAATATTACGCAAGAATTTCTTTCATCTTATCCCTGAAAAGAGGAAACGAATTGAGGTTGCTGTGACGTCCGCCTACAATTGTAAATAATTCTGCACTTGTCACTTTTTTTGCAGCATTGTACAACTTAAGGGCACTTTTGTACGGAACCATTTTGTCTGTAGTACCGTGAAAAATGTATACAGGACAATTCAAATGTTGAATAAAAAAATCGTTTCTGAATTTGTATCGCAATAAAATTCTCATTGGCAAAAACGGCAAATAATAACGCGCCACATCTACAAAATTCGAGAAAGGTGTTTCAAGAATGAGTATATCCGATTTTCTGCGAGAAGCCAATCTTACAGCGAAACCACTTCCTAAAGATCTTCCATAAATAATCTTTTGAGAGTTCGGATACAAAATTGAAAGTCTGTCAAAACACTCTTCAACATCGCGATGCATGAAAGCCTCGTTGCGAGGACCACGACTTTGGCCATATCCCCTATAATCCATTACAAATACATCCCAGCCATAGCCTGCTAATTCTTCGGCCATAAACTGCCATCTCTTCAAGCTGCCTGTATTTCCATGCAAGTAAAAAATAAGACCTTTCGATTCTTTTACTTTCAACAATAAGCCATGAATGCGGCCGCCGTGGGGTGTCTCTATGTACAACTCTTCGTGAGATGTATGAAGCTTTGGCTCAAAAGGTTCGCCGGGAAGTGTTGGTACAAAAATAAAATTCTCCTGTATGAAGTAATAGACAGCGCAAACACCAGAGTAGATGAGCAGTGCAACCCAAGTGGTATGGAGAAAATAAGTCATCAATAATCCATCAACTTGTCAAGTGTTTCTGCCAATCTTGACTGAGCCAAAAAATTAATTTCAAGTCCTGCATTAAACGGAACGGGAGTATCAAGACTGGCACATCTTAGTACTGGTGCATCGAGCTTATCAAAACACTCTTCGGAAATCCTTGAGGCTATCTCTCCTCCTATGCCACCTGTTAAACAATCTTCATGCAATACTACAACCCTTCCCGTCTTCTTCACAGAAGTGTACACGGTTTCCATATCTAGGGGTGCCAATGTTCTTAGGTCAATGATTTCGATATCCGCCCCTGGGTTTGAATTTGCATAGGCTAATGACCAATGAACTCCCAAACCGTATGTTACAATAGTTGCCGAAGTTCCATTTCGAAGTACATTCGCCTTGCCAAATGGAATTGTGTAAAATCCTGTATTTACACTTCCTGTAATATTTCTGTACAAAGCTTTGTGCTCAAAAAACATGACAGGATTAGGATCCTCAAAAGCTTGACAGAGCAATCCTTTAGCATCATGGGGAAACGCAGGATATGCGATTTTCAATCCTGGTGTATGAAAAAACCAAGCTTCGTTGCTTTGACTGTGGAATGGCCCTGCAGCAACAGACCCCCCGGTTGGCATACGAACCACTACATCAGCATTTTCATTCCAACGATAATGAAGTTTGGCAAGATTATTCACGATCTGATTGAAACCACAAGTAACAAAATCGGCAAATTGCATTTCTACCATGCCCTTCATTCCCTTTATTGATAAACCCAAAGCTGTGCCCACTATTGCAGACTCGCACAATGGGGTGTTGCGCACTCGGTCCTTTCCAAAAGTATCGACAAACCCTTCAGTGACTTTAAACACTCCTCCATATTGTGCAATATCTTGCCCCATCAGTACTAGGTTTGGATGCCTATTCATACTTTCTTTCAATCCATCGGTGATAGCATCAATAAAGCGCATCTCAATCGAATTTACCGATCCTGATTCTATCTCAGCGTTGTCAAAGTCTTTATACAAATCTCCAAACTCTCTGGCTGTCGAAACTGTTACATCTGGCTCAGCGAATGCTATTTTCAGCGCATCGTTAATCTCTAGTTTAATTTGATTGCGGATCTCAAGCACTTCTTCTTGATTCACCAATTTTTGTTTGATGACCCAAGCTTCAAAATTGTCGACTGGATCAAGTCTCGACCAATCTTCAATAAGTCCTTCGGGATAATACTTAGTTCCACTCGCCTCTTCATGACCACGTATTCTGAATGTCATAAACTCAATCATGATTGGCCTTGGCCTTTCTCGAATGCTGTCAGCAGCAGCTTTTACAGCGCGATAAACTTCGAGAATATTATTTCCATCTACTTGAATGGCGTCCTCTGTGGGGATTCCATATCCAATCGCTTTATCGATAAATTGTTTACACCGGAACTGCTCTCTGCTCGGAGTAGACAAACCCCAACTGTTGTTTTCGATTGCAATGATTACAGGCAAATCCCATACCGAAGCTACGTTAACCGCCTCATGAAAATCTCCCTCGCTTGCACCCCCGTCGCCAGTGAATACAAGCGTTGCTTTCGCCTCAGCTCGCAGTTTTGAAGCCAAGGCTATACCATCAGCAATGCCTAATTGAGGACCCAAATGAGAGATCATTCCTACTAAGTGATAATTTTTATCTCCGAAATGAAAGGATCTATCACGGCCTTTTGTGAAACCTGATTCCTTGCCTTGAAATTGTGCGAAAAGTCGTTCTAAGGGAATATCACGAGCTGTAAACACACCTAGGTTTCGATGCATGGGTAGGATGTACTCGTCCTTCTCCATTGCCAAAGCCACTCCAACAGAAATAGCTTCCTGTCCAAAGCCGCTAAACCACTTGGATATTTTTCCCAAACGAAGTTGACTAAGCATCTTTTCCTCAATCAACCTAGGCTTCAGAATTGCTTTGTAGAGAGTCAGTAATTCTGAATCTGAAAATCCCTTCTTGCTGTATTTTATCTCTGCCAAAGTATTTGTAGTTGTCATGAACCAAAATTTTCGGCAAAATTAGACTGTCTAGGATAAGAATAGACAAGTCAAAAGGATTACATCTCATGGGTACGTCTTAAGGGAACATCTAAAAACAATTGAACAAGAAAAAAATCACGCAGTGGTGCCTACAAAAACGACAAAATAAAATCACAAATTTCTCACAAAAGCCATGTCTCGACCTTCGATGAGTAGCATTCAGGGATTAATCTATAAACTTTTTATCGAAGGTTGGCGAACATTCATCAATGCAAAATTCGCTTTCATGCCCAGAAATCAATAATTGAAAAATTTGGAAGAGTTAACAAGAAGGAACAAACACAATTAGTTGAATATGATTTACTAAATTCGCACCGACAAGTAATCCTAATTTAATTAAATCATTTATTCAAGATGACAAACAGAGACATGCTCAATGAGATCAGAAATGAGATTGAAAAACGTCGCAAGGAACTAGCCGCATTAGAAAGTGCTGCAGCAGTGTTGTCAGGATCCGGTGAAGCCTCTTCTGTTCGTTCTGCGTCTGCTCCTGCAGGCAAGAAAAGAGGAAGAAAGCCTGGTCAAAAATCTGCCTACGTTGCGAAATCGCAATCAACAGCAGTTAGTGCTCCAAAAAAACGCGGGCCAAAACCGAAGGCAAAAAAAGCTCGTAAAGGTCCGGCTCCAAAGAAGGGAAAACCCCTAGCAGGCCAACGAGTTGACAATGTGAATGGTAAAATTCTCGACGGACTAAAAGCCGCTGGTAAAATGATGAACAACTCTGAAATTGCCAATGGACTTGCGCACTACTATCCTCAAAAAGAGAAAATTCAACTTAATAAATACGCTTCTATTTTGTTGAATCAATTGATGCACGACAAAAAAGTGAAACGTACAAACGTGGATCTTCAAGGTAAAAAACTTCCTTCATATTATTGGGGATTACCCAATTGGTTTGATGGAGAAAAGCCAAAGGCGCAGTACATGCGTTAAAATGTATTTTTGCTACAGAAAAAGCAAGCGAATTTTTCGCTTGCTTTTTTTTTGCATTGAGAAAGTCACAAAAAGTAATAGACCGATTGAACCATGAACGGCCACTTTCGAATCTTTAAGAATGTTGAAAATAGTAGAACTCACCATACCCGCTAAAGATTTTCAAAACGAGCCAGCATTAATTGCTTCTCTGAAAAAACTCTGGAATGCACCTCAGCCGTTCGGTTACCGTATTCTGCGAAAATCTATTGATTCGAGAAGTCGAACCATTCTATTTAACCTTAAGGTAGAGCTATTCGATTTGGATAATCATCCAACTAAACAACTTGAAAACAGATACTTAGCTCCATTAAAAGCAAACAGCCCGCATGTGATAATTGCAGGAACAGGCCCTGCGGGTTTATTCGCTGCTCTGCGTTTAATTGAACTCGGAATAAAACCCATATTGATCGATAGAGGGAAAGATGTAAGATCGCGCCGAAGAGACCTCGCCGTTCTGAATAAAGAGCATGTAGTAAATCCGGAATCAAATTACTGTTTTGGCGAGGGGGGTGCCGGAACCTACAGCGATGGTAAATTATATACACGTTCTTCGAAGAGAGGCAACATTGAACGAATACTCCGCACTTTCGTTGAGTTTGGTGCTGATGAAAGCATATTGAGCGATGCGCATCCACACATCGGAACCAACAAACTACCCGACATCATAACGGCTATGAGAGAAGCCATTATCAGAGCCGGGGGTGAGGTTCATTTCAATACAAAGCTCACTGACTTCATTTTGGAAGGAAATGAACTTAAGGGCGTAGTGGTGAATGAAAAAAATGTTTTGAAAGCCGATAAACTTATTCTTGCCACAGGCCATAGTGCAACTGACATATTCGAATTACTCGATAAAAGAAAAATTGAAATCGAATTCAAATCCTTTGCCTTAGGAGTTCGAATTGAACATCCTCAAAAGTTAATTGATAGATTCCAATACCATATAGATGAACGCCCAGATTATTTGCCGGCTGCGTCTTATAGTGTAGTAGAACAAGTTGATGGCAGAGGTGTATATTCATTCTGCATGTGTCCGGGGGGGATAATTGCTCCCTGTGCCACTGAAAATGAACAAGTTGTAACAAATGGATGGTCGCCATCTAAAAGAAACAACCCTTGGGCTAACTCTGGAATTGTTGTGCCTGTTTCAATTGAGGATATAGAGCAATACCAGCAGTATGGTGCGCTTGCCGGAATGAGGTTTCAGAGGGATGTCGAAAAAAAGTGTTGGGAAGCCGCCGGTAGAACTCAAGCAGTTCCTGCTCAACGGCTCACTGATTTCATTGCCGGAAGAAAAAGTGAGAATTTGCCGAGCTGCTCCTATATACCTGGGTTGGTTTCGGTGCAACTTGATCAGGTTTTGCCCGAATTTATAACTGGAAGGTTAAAAAAGGCTTTTGTGGCATTTGGAAAAAAAATACCGGGATATTTGAGTCCTGATGCTGTTTTAGTTGCGCCAGAATCGAGGACCTCAAGCCCAGTTAGAATCCCGCGAAATACAGATAGTTGTGAACATCCGCATATAAAAGGTTTGTTCCCATGTGGCGAAGGAGCAGGATATGCAGGGGGTATTGTTTCAGCCGCTATGGATGGAGAGCGCATAGCAGATGTAATTGGGATTAATTGATCGATCCTTTTATTTCATGTAAAGGGAACCTCTAAAAACCTGCTTTATCGTGGGATCTGGCACGAGTAAGTTCGTGCTAACTTTCAATAATCCCAGAATCCGCATTGGAAATCTATTGCAGCGCTAACCCACTGTGATATCAAGCACTTTCTCGATTTTTCTTGTTGATGTATGAATATACACCATCAAATAACCCCGCATTGCGCATTGGAAGTGTCTCGAGGTTAATGCGCTGCGGGATTCTCGAAACTACACGATGGAGCAAAGTAATAGTTCGATCTATGAATTCCGATATCTCCATCGAGTGATTCGGGATAATACCAATTCTGCACAATAAATAGTCCCTGCTAAATTGCGCATTGGAAGTTTTTTTTTGCCAATGCGCTGCAGCATCTTGCATGAAGCGG
>JAWXBG010000096.1:0-2965 GCA_034439875.1 Flavobacteriales bacterium | reverse complement strand
CTCGATGTCCCACATCCGCCAAAAGTTCTAGCAGGACCGGCTCACTCCTCCCCCAATCTCGTTCATTCTCATCTGTTAGAGGACAGTCCCTGAAATCCCTTAAAATCCCATTAGTTCTCCAAAGCTCTTCGGCTGATACTTCTCATATTCTTCCTGCTTTACATACAGCATTTTGTATTCAATTCGTTTTTGCCGCTCCGTGGCATCCTCGCACCACTGCCTTAAACGCTCGATTTTGAGAGGATCGTCCAAGTCTTCACGACCCTTCGTCTCAAGTATATAAACAAGTTTTGGATTTACTTTCACGAAAAAGTCTGGCTGATAGTTAGAAATCGCCCCGTCAGCATTTTTATAATCAATTTTGAAGTGTACTTCATCATAATTTTTTGCGAACGAGATGATGTCATCACACTTTGTTTCGAGAAAGTCAGCAAACTGTAGTTCAAAATTGCTATCGCCAACTATTTTGTTAAATACACTTTTTTTAGGGATAAGATACGACCTATCATTCACGACAAATGGCCGAGCATTACTGACTTTTATGTAGTTTTTTATTTCTGCATTGCCCTTATCCTCAACAGTTAGTTCGTTTATTTGCTTCTTAAAGGTTTGGATAATAGTCTTTGTGACCTCTAGTTCTGACAAATTCTGCAAAACATTCCGATCTTCCAAATTCACTCTATCTTCAAATAAATAATCTTTCACAAACTCTTTAACCTGGCCAAAGAGAATATCGTAACAACCAAACAATCGTAGTTCACGCATAATCGCTTGGGCAAAGAACCCAATTGCGCTCTGATAGCTAGGCTCCATTTCGGTATTAAATGTAATTCGGTGGTGCTCTTTGCCGTCCACTATTTCCTTGAAGATTATTTCTTTCTGTTCCTTCTCGCTAAACTGTTTTAGCCTAACTTTCTTGTGCGGAAACTTGGAAACGTCAAGCATATTTAGGTTTTTGTATTCGCGCTGAATTCTGGGTGTAAGAATGGGAATTTCGATATCTAGATTTTTAATATCTTTTTTTGGATTTTCATTATCAATCTCAATCACGGTAGGCACAATTGGCTTAGAGCCTACGCCCATAGCTCGCTGCTCTAATATCACTCCCTCGTGACTAATTGAGTCCACAAAGTCCATAAATGCCGGAGTGCCCACAACGGATACATATTCCTCTACATCATCCTGGCCGAAATACATTCTGCGTAAACCGCGGCCGAGGGTTTGCTCTGGAAGAATTTTAGATTTCGAGGAATAAGGCCTTAGCCCAACGATAGTTGTTACATTTCGTACATCCCATCCTTCTTTAAGCATCAGGACTGAAACAATGACTTTAAATGAACTTTCGAAACTATCTATCTCATTTGATTGCTTTCTCAGCTCAATAAGTTCTTTTTCGTCCTTGCCGTGAACATTTTCTGATATGTCGCCACTTTTATTGGTATGAATAGTCAGAATGGCATCATGTAAGTCCTTATGATTTCTACGTAGATAATCGCTGACTTCATCGGCATTTTTTGTATCGTCCGCCATGATGAAGAGAATGGCTTTTTTGCCTGTTTTCTCAAGTTCCTTATACGTTTTGCGCCACTCTTCCAGCCCAAGCTTAATAAATTCTTCATACCTTTCCGTGAACAATGAGCTTTGTTTCTCCGTCAATTTCGCTCTACTTGCTTCGTCCGGCACGATAGGCTTCTTGACGACCTTTTGATGAATTGCTTCAACGAGCGGGTAATCGGAAATAGTCTGAGCAAAAATATATCCACGACTGTCCTTTGGCGTTGCGGTTACGTCAATTTGCAGCGCCAGCGCACCATCTTTCAGCTTTAGTCTGTTATGAATATCCTCAATTGACTTGAACCAAGCAAGTCGGGGGTCGTGAATGTGATGCGCCTCGTCGTTTATGATAATAAGTTCATCAATCTCACGCACAATACTGCTCAGATCCACCTTAGATTCATTTGTTTTGCTTACCGGTTTTGGTCCCAGAAAATATTGCGAGGTATCTTCGTCCCCTGCGCTTGGTTCTTTTACCTCGCTTTCATACACTCTGTGAATGTTTGTGAGAAAAATGTTTCCCGTAGGAGAAATTGACCCTACTTCATCCTGCAGGTGTAATGTAATTTGAAAGTCATCTTGCCAATTTCGCCCATCATAGCCGTTCTCTGGCAAGACAGGGTCTTGAAAGAAAATTTTCAAGCCACCAAAATCACTTTTGATTCTCTCCAACACAATAATATTCGGAGTTATTATCAAGAAGTTCTTCGCAAGCTTGGATTCTTTTTCGTAGAGCTTGTGGAAGTAGCACCATGCCAGGATTAAGCTCATCACTTTTGTCTTGCCGCTTCCGGTTGCCATTTTTATGACAAAGCGCAGCCAATCTTCGGCAAACATATTCGGACTGGTTCGGCCTGTCTTATCGAATTTGAGTAAATCGTATTTGCTCTCGACTCCGGCGACTTCGTAAAGCCAAATAACAGTTTCTAACGCCTCTCTTTGGGAGAAATAGTAGCGGAACGACGTAGATGCCCCATGAGCATCATGGATGAAGTGCTCGTCAATAAACCACCACTTTAGAAGCGTGCGGGAAGTTTCTGACGCACCTTTGTATTTATTTTCTCGCCATTCTTGTACCTTTTCTCGCAGTACTGCGACTAAGGGTGGCAGTAGCTTTTCATAGCCTTGTTCGCGTAAATCCTCATCGGCCGGAAACCATCTTAAAGATGGATCAAGTATTACATACGGATCGGTGGGAAAATCTTTATGAAGTGCCATTATGGTAAATCCTTCTATACTTATCCACAATTGTTGACAAACTGGTATTGTATATGTTGTAGCACCCTGTTATTATAGTATTGTTTACAAAGGCCTGTCTTATTTGAAAGTCGGCTCCATGCCGTCGAAGGGTATCCTTCTTAGAATAAGTACGGGCCTTTAAAATTATCACAATAAATTTCCTTTTTTGAGT
>JAWXBG010000095.1:0-15579 GCA_034439875.1 Flavobacteriales bacterium | reverse complement strand
CGCTCCCAAAAGCTCGCTCGCGAAGCGGGCGCCTTGCCATCCAATACATTGGAAGATGTCGCACCTACGGAGCTTCTAGTAGAAATACAAACTAAGAAAATGATAGTAAGATGTCGCTCCTATGGAGCTTGGTAAACTTACCAATTCTGCTTTAAAAATTGTCCAAACTAGTTTAGAAGCATGAAGTAGTAAATACCGTGAGAGTAGCTGTTATAGGCCAATGTGTTGAAACGGTATTGGGAAATTACAGATCACAATACACTGCAATCGCTTAAAACACCATTCAAAAAAAAACCTCCGACGACGGAGGTTTTTAAATTCTTTCTCGATTAACCGAGATATGATTTCAAAATCTTTGATCGACTTGTATGCTTCAATCGACGGATCGCTTTTTCTTTGATTTGACGAACGCGCTCACGGGTAAGATCGAACCTCTCTCCTATTTCTTCCAATGTAAGCGGGTGCTCACCATTGAGACCAAAATACAAACGAATTACATCGGCCTCTCGGCTAGTAAGCGTGCGGAGGGATCTCTCGATCTCTTTGCGCAAACTTTCGTGCATCAGATCTGTATCTGGTGGCGGAGAATCATTGGTCTGCAACACGTCGTACATTGTTGAACTGCTATCGTCTCCATCTTTCAACGGAGCATCCATACTCACGTGTCGACCACTATTGCGAAGACTTTGCTTCACCTCATCGAGGGTCATTTCGAGCACTTCGGCCAATTCTGCCGGAGTTGGAGGTCTTTCGAACTCTTGCTCTAGTTTCGCAAAGGCTTTGTTGATCTTATTGATTGATCCGATTTTGTTAAGCGGAAGCCTAACAATACGACTCTGTTCGGCCAATGCCTGAAGGATACTTTGACGAATCCACCATACCGCGTATGAAATGAATTTAAACCCCCTTGTTTCATCAAAACGTTGTGCCGCTTTGATAAGACCGAGGTTGCCTTCATTGATCAGGTCAGGCAATGACAGGCCTTGGTTCTGATATTGTTTGCTCACCGACACTACAAACCTGAGGTTCGCCTTGGTCAACTGCTCGAGAGCTGCTTGGTCGCCTTGCTTAATGCGCTGCGCCAATTCAACTTCCATTTCTGCAGTGATAAGGTTCACCCGACCGATCTCCTGAAGGTACTTGTCCAGCGATGCGGTTTCCCGGTTGGTGACTTGCTTGGTGATTTTTAGCTGTCTCATTCTCTTAAAACTCTATTACGTATAAAGGGTTATAAATAAACGCTAATATTTCTTCATCTCAAACAAATAGTCGAGATGAAAGGATCAATCTTTCCACATACGATGAACGTATGTTTTAGTTCTGCTCCTCAGGGGCTCCTTCGGGGCGTGGAAGCAATGCCTTGCGGGAAAGCTTCAATTTGCCATTCTTAGGATCTCTGCCAATCACCTTGAATTTCACAAGATCACCGACATTAAGTACTTCTCGAACGTCTTGAATCCTTCTCCATTCCAGCTCGCTCACGTGAATCAGTCCGTCTTGACCTGGCACTATCTCAACAAACGCACCAAAAGGCTGAATTGTTTTAACTGCACCCTCATAAACTTCGCCAATTTCGATAACTCTTGGGAAAGCAATATCGCGGACGCGCTTCACACCGGCATCAAGACCTGCTTTATCAGCAGATGAAATTTCGACATAACCTTTACCTCCCACTTCTTCAATGGTGATAACGGTATTGGTTGTTTTCTGGATCTCCTGAATGATTTTACCACCTGGACCGATAATAGCTCCGATCACATCTGTAGGAACCTCAAAGCTGATCATACGTGGTGCATGTGGCTTGTAATCCTCTCGTGGTTTGTCCATCGTTTTCACGATTTCACCAAGGATGTGCAATCTTCCCATGCGGGCTTGCTCAAGGGCTTCACGCATTACTTGCATGCTCAATCCTTTTACCTTGATATCCATCTGACAAGCAGTGATTCCTTTGGAGGTGCCTGTCACTTTGAAGTCCATATCGCCCAAGTGATCCTCGTCGCCAAGGATATCGGACAACACAGCGTATTTTCCGTTTGACTCATCAGTTATCAATCCCATTGCAATACCAGACACAGGGGCTGAAATTCCAACACCGGCATCCATTAGAGCCAAAGTGCCTGCACAAACAGTAGCCATACTGGAGCTACCATTAGACTCTAAGATATCAGAAACCACGCGTATCGTGTAAGGACATTTGTCAGGACCAGGAAGTACTGGTTTTAATGCACGAAGGGCCAGGTTTCCATGACCAATTTCGCGACGGCTGGTTCCGCGCATTGGGCGGGCTTCACCGGTGCTGAAAGGTGGGAAGTTGTAGTGCAACAAAAAGCGATCACTTCTCTCTTGAACAGCTCCATCAATGGTTTGCTGATCTAGCTTGGTACCAAGGGTAACGGTTGTAAGCGACTGTGTTTCTCCGCGTGTGAAAACACTCGATCCATGAGGACCAGGGAGTGTTCCTACCTCTGACCAAATAGGGCGAATGGTTGTTGTATCTCTTCCGTCTAAACGCAAACCATCATTCAGAATCATGTTGCGCATGGCATCTTTCAGACAGTCGTGTGTGTATTTTTTCAAAAGGAAAGCCTTTTCTGCTTTCTCTTCATCTGTGTATCTCGATTTAAAATCTTCTTCGATTTGGGCGAAAGCATCGCTTCTTTCCTTTTTCTCACTTGGCTTTTTTACGGCATCGTAGTACTTTGTGTAACATTCGTCCCAAACGAGCTTTTTCAATTCTTCGTCCTTCGGCTCATGGTCGTATGTGCGTTTTGTCTGCGACTTTGGAACCAATGCAGCCAATTCATTTTGGATTTTGCACTGAACTTTGATGGCACTGTGAGCTAATTCAAGGGCTTCAAGCATTTCTGCTTCGCTCACCTCTTTCATTTCTCCCTCTACCATGATGATGCTATCTGCAGAACCTGCCACCATCAACTCCAAATCACAGATAGAAAGTTGGTGCCAAGTAGGATTGATAACAAACTTACCCTCTACTCTCGCAACACGAACTTCTGAAATCGGACCATTGAAAGGGATATCGGATACAGCAAGAGCTGCTGATGCGGCCAAACCGGCAAGGCTATCAGGCATATTGTCCTTATCGGCGGAAATCAAATTGACAATTACTTGTGTTTCAGCGTGAAAATCATCTGGAAACATCGGACGAAGCGCTCTATCGATCAGACGAGCTACCAAAATTTCGTCGTCATAAGGGCGGGCTTCTCTTTTGAAGTAACCACCTGGAAAGCGGCCTGTAGCGGCAAATTTTTCTCTGTACTCTACTGTAAGTGGAAGAAAGTCGAGACCTTCTTTTGCTTGCTGACTTGATACAACAGCGGCGAGGAGCATGGTATCTCCTTGTCTCACAACTACAGAACCATCGGCCTGTTTAGCGAGTTTACCTGTTTCAATAGTGATCGGGCGGTTATCTCCCAGATCGATTGTTTTAATAATTGCTTGCGGATTCATTTTTCTTTTTTTCTTTTCTTCGGATTATTTAATGCGTACGGATATGAAAAATGCAAAAAAAAGGCAATTGTGTTCAATTGCCCTTAATGCACGATCGTTATATCAATATGATATTATCTTCTGAGATCAAGTTCTTTTACAATTGCTCTGTAACGCTCGATCTGTGTTTTGTGAAGATAATCTAGAAGACTGCGGCGCTTTCCAACGAGTTTGATCAAGGAGCGCTGTGTGTTAAAGTCTTTTTTATTCTTTTTCAAGTGCTCAGTAAGATGGCTGATGCGGTATGAAAACAATGCGATTTGGCCCTCTGCGGTACCGGTGTCTTTTTCGTTCTTTCCGAACTTTGTAAAGAATTCCTGTTTTTTTTCTGATGTAAGGTACATGCAAATACTATTGTAAGTGATTATTATGTAAAAATCCCCTCAACTTAGGGGCTGCAAATATACGTCGACTAAAGCCATTTTGAATCCGTATTTTTGAATAATACCGCAATAGGTATCCACAATAATCCAACACCGTTTCACTCTAATGGCCTATAACACTTATTATCACTGCGTTTACCAATGCATGTGTAAAAAAAATTGGACTATTTTATGCAACATGGGTATAAAATACTGGCAATTCGAATTCAACCGAAAACACTTAAAGTATTAGTTTAATTCAATTACATTAAAATGTACATAATTAATTACTTATGTGCTAAAAACACACGGAAACATCTTAGTCCTTTATACATCGTTCATCCTTGTACATGAACAATTTTACAAAAGTTCAAAGACTCAATTTACTCCGGTTTGAACATTTTTAAGGAAAGTGCCAGTTTCTCTTTCAGTTGTTTTCGATCAAAGATGTAATCCAAAAAGCCATGTTCAAGAACGAATTCTGAACTTTGGAAACCTTCCGGAAGATCTTTTCCAATGGTTTCTTTCACCACTCTTGGACCCGCAAAGCCAATGAGAGCTTTTGGTTCTGCGATATTGAGATCGCCTAACATTGCAAATGAAGCTGTGACCCCACCCGTAGTTGGATTGGTAAGTATAGAGATATAGGGCAAACCGGCTTCGGAAAGTTGTGTAAGCTTGGCGGAGGTTTTGGCCATTTGCATTAAAGAAAATCCTGCTTCCATCATTCTTGCACCACCACTTTTTGAAATACAGATAAATGGACATTTATGCTTGATGGCCTGATCTACTCCCCTGGCAAATTTTTCGCCAACTACAGAACCCATCGAACCGCCTATGAAAGCGAAATCCATGCAAGCTAAAACGGCAGGTTCTTCGGCGATTTCACCAATCCCCACGCGCATTGCGTCTTTCAAACCTGACTTCTCTATCGTAGCAACTATTCGATCTTTGTATGGTTTGGTATCTGTAAACTCCAGTGGGTCTGCACTTGTTAGATTATCTGCAATCTCGTCGTACTCGTTGTCATCGAAGAGTATTGAGAAATACTCTAATGAGCCTATCTTGTCATGAAACGAACACTTCGAACAAGTCCAAAAATATGAAGCATGCTCCTCAGAAGTCATTACATTCTTGCATTCCGAACATTTGTGCCACAAGCCCTCGGGAATCTCTTTCTTCTCCTTGCTCTTGGTGGTGATACCTTGCTTAATTCTTTTAAACCATCCCATACGTTAAGAAATATCGGTCTGCAAACATACCATAAACATGCCTTTGAAAAACTGCCTAATGAATGTGCTACTTATCGAAAGGTGACAAGGGTTTTCATGTCCATATCTTTATTGTACACATCACTAAATTTCACGTTGATAGTCACGGTGTTGGATGCCTGATCCCATGCGCCAACCTCACTTTTGATTGCTTTTATCTCCGACTCAAAACGGAAATAGCCATTTAAAGTGAGCATTCCCTCCATTGCGTCGATGTCTTCTTGCGTCGTTTCAGTTCCCTCTTCATTCATAAAATCTCTGTTGACCTCTATCAACATGCCATTTTTGACAGGGGTACAAACAAAGACACTAAATTTCTCGGGCTCGCCTTCGTCCAACTCTTCTGATGGAGCATTGGCCTTATTGAGTAATTCCGGTGAGACAAAATCGAAAGAGGCGTTTATTACCCCGTCAGTATAGGCCGCATCTACATTACTGATTCCCTCCTGAGCGCTGTAATAATCCTTAAATGCCTTGATATCTTCAGCAGTAAATGCACTATCTGCAGGAATAGAATCGCTCTGATCGAATTCTTCCATGGCAGTGATATCAACTTTAAAATTGTAAGTTCCAGAAAGATCCTTTTTAAAATAGTAAGTCTGCTCAACCAAACAAGAGGAAAACATCATCGCTGTCACTCCAAAACCGATCAACCACTTCAATTTACTCATTTGACTTATATATGAATTTATTTTACAAAGGTAACGTCATCGCGTGCACTCTTTATCGCAGAAGCGTGAGATGACCTACGTACTCCTTCATTTCTCCGGAGGAATTATAAGCCTGTATATGAAAGTTGTATGCATCATCGCCAACCAAATAAATATCCGGTTGCCATGCTTCTTCAATATCCTCTGTATAAAAGATGAGATTTCCGACTCTATTGTATATGCGGATTTTAACGCCCGATAAGTTGTATCCTTTAATTTGCCAGTCATCATTTATTCCATCGAAATTATTTGTAAAAGCGGTTGGAATAAAAATCCCCCATCCACACCATTCAAAATTCACGTTTATTGAATCTGATGAAGAACCACATTCGTTGAACGAACTCACTTGGTAATATCCGGTGGTATCAATATTTATGACAGAACTTGTATCTCCGGTATTCCACAAATAAGAATTGTTTTGTTCGGCAAAGGCATCCAGAAAAACGGGATCACCAAAACAAACATCTACATCGAGACCTAGATCTACAGTTGGAAGTAATACCAGATAAACATCGGTACCATAGATTGCACTGCAAGGGCCGTTCTCCATTTCTATGTGATAGTATCCGGGTTGATCCACCGCGATCTCTTCGCTAATTTCTCCTGTGCTCCACATTCCGCTCGAAGATGCTGTAAGAACTACTTCACTGTTCTCACACAGCAACGTTTCTTGTGGTAAAATATTGACAGGGAAAGAAAAATAAGACACCTCAATGGAATCTGATTCGCTGCATCCTGAATCTTCAAGTGTGAATGTATAAACTCCCGATTGATCTATTGAAATTGTGCTTGCAAAATCACCTGTGGACCACAAGCCTGTATAAATGGCGTCGAGCAATACAACTTCGCCCTCGCAGACCTCTATATCCGGGCCAAGATCGAGTGGCGGGAATATGACTACGTCCACAAAAACCTCATCTGTTGCAGTGCAAAATCCATATTGTGCCACCACTTCGTAGAAGCCTTGTGCTGATGTGGTAATCGCTGCTGAAGTAGCTCCTGTGTTCCATTCCTGACTTTGCCAGATGTCTCCGGCATTCAAAGTTGCAGATTCGCCTTCACACAAAATGACGTCAGGGCCCAGATCGAGAGTGGGCACAGGAATCACTGTAATGTTGATCACATCGGAAGTGACGCAACCCACTCCTGCGGAATCTGTTGTTAAGGTGTAAGCATAAACCACATTAAAATTTCCGGTATTGAATAATGTCAGTTCAGGATCAGAGTCCGTAACAGATGTCAAACCCTGCGCATTGTCCCAAACGTAATTGTATCCATTCAGAGTGGGCTGACCAATACTAAGAGTATCTCCGCTGCATACCGTTTGATCTGTTCCTGCGAATGCAGTCTGAGAGAGGTTGAATGAATAACAAGACGACATTGATATATCATCCATTCCAAAGTCATTTCCTCCCGTTTGATTTTGTTGGTTTTCGATACATATTTCCACAGAAGTAAGGTCGCCCGAATTCCAAGTAAATGTCTGTTCGGACCAGCCATCATCCGCTATCAGAATATCTGGATTTAGAATACCGTTGAATGACACTTGCAACAGTGCCAGAGGATGTACATCGTTATTGTTGGTTACATCTTGTGCCCAAAAGGTAAATTGATAATCGGTATTGAGTACCACATTTACAACTTGACACCACACTTCAATTCCTGCTTCTCCTTGACCGTTGGCAATGAAAAAGTTTCCGAAGGGAGGATTGGTGTGATCGCTGCCTATAAAATCTGAGTGGTATATAATCGCATTGGCACCCACGGCGTATGTACCCTCGGGGCATAGGGGACAGAAAAAACCTGAGCCAAGTGAAAGCTCTGAAGTGAAGCCAGAGTTTCCGGAGCTAAAATTTCCGTTCTGAATAAGTTGAACACCGTATTCACAGTTGCCACACTGCGCTATTGAAGCGCAAGTAATCAGTGACATGAGAAATGTAAATATCGGCTTCACAGAAATCAATCAGAATTTGTTGGTGAGTGCAAGATAGTTCAAACCGTCTAGCTGTGTATTATCTTCCTAAAGATTCTTGAAAAAGTTCGCTCAGATAAATGCGATTATTCTCAACCGGTTTTGCATACATCTTGAGAAGGGTCTCTCTGGAATTTTTAGTGAAATTCTCTTTTGGTAGCCCCGATTTTCGGCGAAGCATTCCAAGTTTAATAACATTTGCACGTATGTAGTTGTGAAATGCAATCTTTTGAATATTGCTATATTGATCTTTGAATTCTCTAGAGCCATTCAGAAGATCGAACGCAATGTAGTTGGTTGGCCAAAGTTTAAATATTCGATGCATTTCGGCATCAATACTTTGTGTCAGTTGTTTGTACTTCTCATTTTTGTTTTGAATGAATCGCAACTGATTAATGGTATCGTCTAATGCCGTTCCAAAAGCTATGTTCACTCTTCCTTTGTGACCGGTAATTCCCCGCAGCATGCTCTTAAAGTCTTCTCCCGGCTTCTTTTCATACGATCCATAATACTTCAAATGCAATAATTCATAAGCCTTAAGAATATCGCAAGGATCATATTCGTAACTCACCGCCATTGGAATGATGTTAATCTCCAAAAGGGAATTTTCGATCTCTCCTTGCCCACTCAATGCCAACATTTTGAGAAGTCCTGTAGCAGTGCGGTCATCGCCGTCTTTACTTCTCCCTTCTCGCTGAGCTATCCATATAGAATCCCCATTGCGAATAGTGCTCCTGATGTAATTGCTAAGTCTCAGGGAATATGGATAGACTTCTTTTTGGCTAATGTTGCGATTGACAATAAAATTTTTATTTATTCTCACCAAATCATGCACTACAGGCAACTGTAGAAGGTTATCTCCAATGGCGATCTGAGTGGTATTATAACCCTTCTCCATGAGGCTTACATTGAGCAAAGCGGAATCTAAAATAATGTCGCGGTGATTCGATAGGAACACATAGGCTTTATCCCTATCAATCGATTCCATATTGGTGAAAGAAAGGCCCGCTGAAGTGGTTTGTGCAATCACTTTAAAAGCCGGACCACTTACTTCGGACTGAAACTGCTCAACGGTCTTAATTTCCTTGAACATCTTCTGAATAACGAGATTGCCCAACCCCGGATATATGTACTTCAATATTTTATAGAGAACAGGCTCGGCAAGAATTCTTGAAAGTACTTCTCCGATTTCATCATCCCTATATGGTCTTATATCGTCGAAATTGTTAACATCAATGACCTTTTCCTGCATACCTAAGTTGGTTATTCCTGATCGTAATTGTAATCCTTTACGTTCAGTTGCTTTCTGCGAATATAAATCCTATAATCCTGAAACCTCTCTTTTACGAATAGTATAAAGTCGTACTGAGTGCTGGATTTCATAAACTGATCGGAAACGTTGATGAAGTTGATGAAGTTGTCAAACTCTTCATCATCGAGTTCGATGATATCATAATCAATATAAATTCTGAATAGTTCCTTCAACAACTCGCGTTTATTGTCTTCGTTTTCCATCTCAGCAACAGCTCGTTTGCTCTGCTCTGTTTTGCTGAATTGCTGATACAAAAAAGTAATTGGACTGTTCAATGCATCAATTCCACTCAAAACATAATCCTCCTTCTTGTATCCAAGTTTGCTGATGTCTTCCTGAATTTTTTGCAAGTCTCTTTGACCGAATATCTGCACTGTAGATAACCGATAATTCCTTCGCTCTAGGTAAATTGTAATTGGTTTGGCAACGTCCCAAATGCTATCAGCCAACTTGATGGTACGTGTCATGTACCCAAAACTTGAGAAAGAAAGCGTGTCGTTGGATTTGCAAGAAATATGGAATGAGCCGTCTGTATTGCCAAAAAATCCCTTTTGATCTCTTACATTTATTATCACCGAAATCGGTATCGGAAAATCCATTTCATCTTTGAGAAAACCAGAGACCTTCACTAGAGTATCAGACTGAGCACTGGCACATAGAGAAAACCCACAGAGGAAAGGCAAAACAAAATTCAATTTTGCAAAAAACACTTTTCTCAAAGAAGATTGGATCATTCCGCGCATATTGACAAAATTAGGGCCATCATTTCAAGCGATCACAGAATATGGGAAGTTGCATGGCATGGTGGCACTATTACTTAAACTAGTTGGATAAGCGGCGATAATGAAACACAGTCTTTTTGGTTCCGTCTTGAGAAGAACTTTCGAGATATACGAGAAGTTCATTTTCTTCTTTAATCTTATAGCCAATGTATTCAGGGCTTCCTGGCAATGTGTTTCTGAACTTCATTTCATTCTCATTGCTGGAATGCAAAATGAAGGGAACGGGTTGAGGGTTTGAATCAGGGTTTACGGTCACCACATTGAACCAAGATGTATCTCTCTTTTCGATTTCCAGATTTGCAATCAAAACGGTGTCGCTCGAACTAAAAATAACCATGTCCGAACCCCTTAGAATTCCTTCTTGCACCTCTTCCCAAATCTCAACAGAACTATTTTGATTTATCAAGGAATCTTTGTCATTTTGACTTACCCAAGTTCCTTTCAAAGCCTTCAAATCGAACGAAAGATCAGCGGAGCTTGAATTCTCTGAGGTACATGAAATCATGGCGAATAGCGCCGTGAAAACAAGGAAGTATAGAATTTGTCGGTTTTCTTTCATTCAATAAATCAGATTATTCCTGCACCTAGGAGTAAAGCAAAAATAAGCAGGGTAACGGTTACAATGTCATGTACCACCTTCATTGTAGTCGATTTCATCATTTTATTTCCTATCCATGCTCCATAAAAAGCAGATAGGGTTGCAATAATGAGAAGCACATAGTCGAATTCCTCCCATGCCATTTTTAAGTAAAAGGCATACACGGTAATTCGAGTTGTATCCACCAAAATAGCCACAACCACTCGTGTTCCGATGAACTCCTCCTTCGTTAGGCCCGACTTGATAAGAAATGCCGACCTCAAAGCACCTTGATGACCCGACAAACCTCCGAAAAACCCACTTATCAATCCACCTGCGGGCAGCCAAGATTTTGGAAGCACCATTGCTCGAAACTGCGGTAAAGCCTCAAGGATGGTAAATGCAGCAATAACTATAGCCATTATCAATTTGAACACTTCAACGGTAAATGTGGAGGATCCGATTGAGTAGGTTGCCAGATCACCTAAGTCGCCCATTGCAAACAATAACCACGCTCCCAGCAGAGCTCCAATCACAGAAAGTAAGCCAAAAGATTTTACAAGTTTCCAATTGGCATATTTCCCCACAAGGAACAACTTGTAAATGCTGTTTAATAAATGAACGACGGCTGTTGCGGCTATTGCAATTTCGATAGGGAAAAACAGAAGGAAAGCAGGAAGGAGAAGGGTTCCTAGACCGAAACCGCTGAAAAAACTCAGGAAAGATCCGGCTAAGGCGACTGCAATCACTATTAAGTAATCCATAATGCCCGAAAAGTATAAAAAGGTTGCAAGAGAATCGAAGATGGTAGCCACTCTTTCTCAACACGGAAATGTTCTGTTTGATCCTTACCGCAATATCAATCCATAGGGAACAAAGCTTTTAGAAAGTACTTTGTAGGCGGATTGTCACTTTTTCTTGATCTTTGAAAACAATTATGAATTCAGGAGATTCCAAAGAAGCAGCCAAGATCAAAGCTATTGAAGAGTTGCAAAAACATGCTTCTGTTCAGGACTTAGCATACTTCACCAAGGGTTTATCGAGTGGTGACACTGGTGTGCTTTCTCATGCCATTTCATTGGTAGAAAGCAATGTAGAGTTGCACCGACAAATAGCAAACGACCTGATGAATTGGTGTATGCCACGTTCTGGAAAGTCGATTCGAGTGGGTGTCACGGGCGTTCCCGGTGTTGGAAAGAGCACCTATATCGAAGCTTTAGGAATGCACGTAATCAGTTTGGGATATAAAGTAGCTGTTCTTACTATTGATCCGAGCAGTCCTTTGAGCAAGGGGAGCATTTTGGGTGATAAAACTCGAATGACCAACTTATCTATGGACCCTGGGGCCTTCATTCGCCCCTCACCCACTTCTAATGTTCCAGGAGGGGTTGCAAGGAGCACACGCGAATCTATTCTTCTTTGTGAGGCAGCAGGATTTGATGTGGTAATTGTGGAAACTGTAGGCGTAGGTCAAAGCGAAACCACGGTTTATGAAATGACCGACTTCTTCCTCTTGCTTATGTTGGCGGGCGCAGGAGATCAACTCCAAGGAATTAAAAGGGGTATAATGGAAATGGCTGATGCTTTGCTGATAACCAAAGCAGATAGCGGAAATGAAAGGGCTGCTACCCATGCTCGCGCCGAATACTTGAGCGCACTTCATTTGTTTCCGCCTAAAGATCATGGCAAAGCCACTAAGGTTGGTTTGGTATCGAGCGTATCTAAAACCGGGATTGTAGAATCGTGGGACAATGTGTTAGAACATCTGGATTGGATGAAGAAAAGAGGTTTGTTTGATCAAAAGAGGAAGGCTCAATTGCTCACATGGATGCACGAGTCCATCGACAATATGTTAAGACACTTTTTCTATGGAAATCCATTTAGAAAAGACGAGCTCAAAAAGCTAGAATCTGAGGTACTTGAAGGGAAAATATCTCCGTTTGACGCAGCGGAGAAACTCATGGGCAATCTCTTAAAATAGCTCTCAGACTATCTGCACAACTTGGATTCCGGGGAACCTCTAAAAACCTTTAAGAAATGGGATTGAGTGCAACACTGAATACCGTAATGTCATTTGGATCTCTATCGTAATAGAGTTTATCCAAAGCTCCCAGAATGTTTTTTGCTCTGAAATACGAAGTGTGCAAGATGTTCTCGCCTCTCAAACTCCATTGTATTGTATAGCTACTTTCGGCATCCTTGTAACTTTTCACATAATCGAGCATCTCCTTCAGAGCATCTATTCTGCTGTGACCAATGGTGGTATGAAATAGGAAACTCTGATTGTGTCGGGGATTCACTGTAATAAGTCGGAGTGTAACCTGCTTGCCATCTTCATCGAAATTATAAACGGAACCATTATCACCGGTTCCGATATACTTGCCGATCTCTATCTGGAGAGAAGCTATTTCTATGTTGGTATCCTTAGTCATGAAATATGAGATACGACTTTTGCGAAAAATGTAAACTCTTTATAATATACAATCCGAACAAGGAAAAGTTGCCTCGATGAGAAGACCAACCTCTTTACCTTTAGAGTAAAACTTCTTATCTACGGAAGTCAAAATTAATTCTATTTCACATCAAACCAAAGCTCACCTTCGCTATCTGGCTCACCAAGATAGTTGATCAACAATTCCTCACCTGCCTTAATATCTCGAATAGCGCTGAATACGGCAATATCTTTATCCATGTCCATGCGACTTTCAACATTTGGTTTAAAGGAGTGGTTATAAACCGAACCATATCCTAAGAAAAAAGCTCCCATTTTCTCTGTTTTGCCCCACTTGAAGTAATAATGCAAAAGCCTAGTTTCGTCGATATGTTTTGTTTGCTTAATCGGTATGGTAAGCACCGGAACACACTCCACTTGGGTACCCTTTGCAATAGCAGCACTTGTGAAAACACCACGCCCTTTATTCTTTACATCTTTCACAAAAAGACTGGGCAACATTTTACACTTGGTCATAAAATTTCTTTAACTGAGGTTATTGTGATTTTTCATATTCAATTGGGGCGCAATGATACGCATAGGATTGACTTGTTAAAAATGACTTTATACATTTGGTATTCACCCCTGTCGAAAGCCAAGGAAAAATTCTTCTTGTATCCCCATAGTTTGATAGTCATATTTGGCCTTGATATACCTTCACACCATGAAATGTAAGCAACAACCAAACGGGACATTTATATCGGAAACTGAATTAATCCTTCGTCCAGACGGTACTGTGTATCACCTGGGTATTGACAGCAGTTATGTAGCTCCCAAAGTAATTATTGTGGGCGATCCAGAGCGGGTAGATATGATCGCCAATAGGTTTGATCGCATCGAAAAGCGACAATCAAACCGAGAATTTGTGGTTGTAAGGGGTGATTATCGTGGTAAAGACCTCACTGTTGTGAGCAGTGGAATTGGTGTAGACAACATAGATATTGTATTGAACGAACTGGACGCGGCGGTTCACATTGATCTGCAAACCCGAAAGATAAAGGATGCCAGGGTAAGTCTTGAAATTGTTCGCATCGGGACAACGGGAAGCTTAAGAGAGTCGCTCAAGCCGGGGACTTTTATTGCATCGGCATGGGCCATAGGTATGGATAATGTACCATTGAGCTATGATGCTACAATGGAACCAGAGGAAAGAACCATACTCGATGATTTTAACAAAGCAGCTAACGCTTCTATGATTTATGCTGTTGCCAGTAATTCAGATCTACTTGCAAGGATTGGGAATGAAATGACCCGTGGAATCACATTAACAGCAAATGGGTTTTATGGTCCACAGGGTCGCAGCTTAAGACTTTTGTCGCGTGAACCCGAATTGTTTTCGAAGGTTGGCTCATACAGTCACAATGGTTTCGAAGTAACCAATTTGGAGATGGAATGCAGTGGGATATATGCACTGAGTTCAATGCTGGGTCATAGAGCACTAACTGTATGTGTCGTTTTGGCCAACAGGGTAACCAAAGAATTTCACAAGACCCCGTCAGTAAGTATTGAAAGCCTTGTCAGCACGGTGCTTGAGCGTATTTGAAAGCCTCGTTGTGAATAACCCGACTCCTAGGTGCAAGTCGGAGCCTTTATTCACCGATACTTTTGATAACGAAACATTCTTGAACCACCACTATGAGTAGCAACGAAGTCAGCGCTTTGATCTCCCTCATCGAAGACCCTGACGAAACCATCTACGCGCATGTGCGCAGTGAACTGATCTTGCATGGAGAAAATGTCCTTGCAGCACTCGAGTTTCATTGGCAAAACTCCAATCACGGTCCGTTGTTCCTGCAGCGAATTGAAGAGTTGATAGGTACCATTCACTATGACTCATTATATCGCCGTTTGAAAAGTTGGAAGGAACAGGCGAGTCCAGATTTGCTTGAAGGAGCGCTCCTATTGAACAGATATCAATATCCTGAATTCGATGAAAGCGAACTCAAAAAGGAGTTTATGAAATTGCGCCGAGATATTTGGCTCGAACTCAACGACAATTTAACGGCACTTGAAACGGTGCATGTAATGAATCACATTATTTTCAATGTGCATGGCTTCAAAGGGATGAAAAGTGCATCGGGAAATGGACAAAACAACTTCCTTACGGATGTGATGAACTCCAAGAAAGGAAATGCCCTTTCTCTGGGGGTATTATATTGCTCTTTAGCTCAAAGTTTGGAAATCCCTGTTTTCGGAGTCAATCTGCCTAATCACTTTCTTCTGTGTTATACAGATTATGACGAATGGATGCGGGAAGAAGGTTTGCCTGCAGAAGAGGCAGATCTCTTATTTTACATCAATCCTTATGGAGCGGGAAACATCCTTCATCCGACGGAAGTGGAAGATTTTCTTCGCACTCAACTCATCGAACCAGATGCCTTCGATTGCAGCACTCCATGCTCCAGCGTGGAAATGGTAAAACGAATGCTCAATGAAATGATCCATTCTTATATAGTCCAAAACAAAACGGATCGCGTTACAGAGTTGCAAGCTCTGCTGAGTGTGTTGTTGGAAGCCTGAGGAAACCACCGAGTTTACTCAATTAACCCAGAATCCGCATTGGAAATCTATTGCAGCGCTAACCCCCTTTGATAT
>JAWXBG010000094.1:0-11028 GCA_034439875.1 Flavobacteriales bacterium | reverse complement strand
TTTTTTTATGTTTTAATTGATATATCAAGGACAAGTACTTCCATAAGCTGAAAGAAAAATGAGAAGGTCAGTAATTCCCACTAATCCATCGAGGTTTAAATCTGCGGGGCAGGAAGACTGTTCATCGAATGCACAAGTGCCATCGTCTTTTATAGCAGAAGGATTGTAATTGGAAGCATCCAGATATGTACATCCCTCAGTGAATTGACAGGTATAATCTCCAATTGTAGCTTGAGGATTGAAGTTAATTGCCAAAGGATCGATACATCCATAGTAAATGCAGGATCCGTCATCGGAAACGGCCGATGCACTAAAATTTGTTGCTTCGGAGTCTGTGCAACCAAAGCTGCAAAATTGATTCGAAAAGGTTACATCTGTGTATCTCAAAATAGCATACCCATTTCCTGAATTAATGCCACCGCTGGTTAGGCCATTTTGCACTCCTCCGATAAAGGATGATCCACCAGCTCCGCTACTTCCGGCTTCCCCGCTGAACCATCCACCACCGCCACCTGCCCCGCCGTTAGATGAATTCGGATTGCCACCCGAGGTTTGGCTACCCCCTTCAGAACCATCGCCATTCGAACCAATGAGTCCCCCACCGTTTCCACCTGAACTATATCCCACTGTGGTAAAGGATAAATTCAGGACGGTTGAAGAACCTCCACCCCCACCTGCAACTATTCTCCTTGAACTCGGATCATTCGCTAAAAGTCGAATATCTGTAGCACCTCCTCCATCAGTATATAAAAAATTCGCAGAGCTGCTGCTAAACCCGCCTCCATTAAATCCACCATTATCTCCACTTCCTCCGCACATCACAAAAATACTTTCTCCGGGTGTGACAGATAAAATTCCGCTCGCCCTTCCGCCTTTACCACCAATTCCAGTTTTACCAACTTGAATTAATTGAGTTCCGAAAGTGTTCATTTCCCATAAACTGGAGTTTCCTCCTGAAGCACCATAACATTCTACTTCTATTTCACTCACAAAAGGTGGTACCACAAATTCAACTTCTTGACCAGAATGAAGAAATACTATCTCTCGTTCAGTGTAAGTGGCAGGGATACATTGACCACAGGCATCTATGTACGAGAATCCAAAACAATCTCCTTGACAATCCGGATAAATGCACGCGTTTGGGTCCGATTCACAGACATTGGGATCGAAATTACATGATAGAGGGTCTGTACAGCCGGATTGAGCACCAAGACAATTGCCATTGTCGCAAGTGGCATCAGCATTGAAATTGCAAGCAAGAGGATTTGTGCATCCAGATACACTAGCCGATTGTTGTATGCGTAATCTATAAAATAAAGAAGGGTCCAAAGGTCCTCCACCGACTTGCAAGTAGTATGTATGCCCCTCCATTAATTGGCCACATTCCATAAAAATTACTGTTGGGGATAACATAATTTGCGGTGCACAAGCAATTGCTATCCCTCCACATTCGGAGAATAGTGCAATAGATGGGGAGAAACTCCCCCCCAAGAATGGGTCACCCAGAATAGCGATAGTTCCGCCAGTAGCGACAAAGGAATACCAACGGTCCTGTTGTATGACTCCAAATCCGAAACAAGATTCTGTTGTGAAATCAGTGCTAGCAGCACTGTTTGAGCCACCAATGATAAATTCGACTCCATTGATAACATTTAGGGATTGCGCTCCACCACATACATCATTTGGTAGCCCGAATATACACGATCCACTATCGCATTGCGCGTTCGGATCGTAATTGAGGGCAGTTGGATTGTTGCAACCTGCGAAAAGACATGATCCATCATTACTCGTAGCTAAGGGGTTGAAATTGCATGCGGCAGGATCCGTGCAGCCTGTATTACATTGCCCCGGCCATTGAAAATTTGTAACAGTCAAAGTAGCGCTTCCACAGCAACCGTCTGTAGCATCTACACCAAATCCAAATGTATCTCCGGCTTCAACAAGGAATACGAATGATCCCGTTTGGGCACTTAATGTATTTGCTGTTAGGTTAGTTTGAGAGCCATTAATAACGACAAAAGCCGGGTCGAACTGAGGGCTGTCCGTAGTAATCCACGACCAATCAAAAGATATTGTGCCCGCAATGATAGCATTTGTTGTAAAACTAGTTTGTACTCCTGACAAAGAATTATTATTTCCCTGAATTACTAATGTATTTGGAAGGTTCACGGTAATTGTTCCACTGCCACCATTTAGGTTCGTACTCCACTCGCCAGGAGCATAGTATCCATTATACCACTTCCAACGCCTTGGTCATTCACATAATTTCCACACTCGTTTAAGGGGCATTGACCGGGCCAGATAAAACCAGTGATGTTCAAGGTTGCCGCACCACAACAGCCATCAGTAGATATCACCCCGAATCGGATCTCATCACCGGCTACTGCATTAAATGAGACGCTACCAGATTGATTGGCAGATCCCGAACTGTTGGTAAGTTGAAATACTTGAGTATTTATCTGATAAAACGCCGGGTCAAACTGCGGCAAGTCCACCGTGGTCCAAGACCAACTAAAAGTAAACGTCCCTGATGTCAAAACTGTAGTTTCAATGTAGCATTGAGTATTATTGAGAGCAATATTATTGGGGCCGACAATAGTAGCCGATGAAGGGGCATTAAAAGAAATAGTACCCAAAGTTCCCAAGTCATCTATTATCCAATTTTCAGGAGCGTAATACCCACTAAAGCCTGAGCCATTGCCCGATCCGTTTACGTCGTTTCCGCATTCGTTGATGGTGGCATAACTCAAGCTTGAAAAGGCAAGTAAGACAAGGCAAAAGAAGTATTGTACTTTAACTTTTAATATCAATGAGACTGAAATCTCAATTAAATTTTTAATCATATTGCAAAACTAGATGCAGAAAACCCGACGCGGTAGTAACTTTTGTTAGGCGGGCCGTAAGTAGAACTTGGGCCTCGGTTGACCGATACTCACCAGAGGGTACTACCTTTGCAGGGTTATGCAGTTCACCATTACTAAAGAACTCCTCTACAATCTGAGGGAGCGCATTGCAGAAGGTAAAGACAGCGCCATACTGCAGGTGATAGCTGATGCCCACCCAGCGGATATCGCAGAGCTTATTAATGAACTTCGCGACAACGAGGCTGTGTATTTGTTTCGACTGCTAGGTTCCGAGATTAGGGCTGAGGTGTTGCCGGAGTTGGACGAAGACGTTCAGGACAATCTACTTGAATCCCTTACAAGCCGAGAAATTGCGGAAGACCTCATAGAAAACTTCGAGTCAGATGACGCGGCCGATTTATTGTCAGGACTTTCAGAACAAAAACAAGAGGAAGTAATATCTCTTCTAGAAGACGAAGAACAAGCAAGTGACATTATAGACCTCATGACCTATGAGGAAGGGACTGCTGGAGCGCTCATGGGAAAAGAGATTGTAGCCGTTAATCAAAATTGGTCGGTCGCCCAAGCTATTCGCGAAATGCGCAAGCAGGCAGAAGACCTTGACAATGTTTATACGATATACGTTGTAGACGATAAAGATGTATTGCTCGGAACACTCAGTATGAAGTCCTTGATTTTCGCAAGTACCAGCATGCGAACACTTATTCGCGATCTATTCAAAAAAGAAAGTGTGAGAACAGTAGATGTGCATACTCCTACAGAAGAAGTATCCAATATCATGGAAAAATACAATCTGGTGGCACTGCCGGTTGTAAATGAAAGCAGAACTTTACTCGGCCGAATAACGATCGACGACGTAGTAGATGTAATGAAAGAAGAGGCCGACAAAGATTACCAATTGGCATCAGGTATCTCTGAAGATGTAGAATCGAGCGACAATGTTTGGACTCTCACACGAGCTCGTTTGCCATGGATTCTTATTGGAATGGGTGGCGGGCTCTTATCCGCTCAAATCATTGGAGTATTCGATATCACAGAACACCCTGAAATGGCTCTGTTCATGCCCCTCATAGCAGCAACTGGTGGGAATGTAGGAGTACAATCTGCCGCACTTGTTGTAAAAGCTTTGGCCAATCAAAGTGCTTTTGATGAAAGTCTGCCGCGAAAACTCGCAAAAGAATTTAGCGTCGGTTTGTTGAACGGAACAATTTGCAGCAGCATCATTTTATTGGTCAGCTTTCTATCACCAATGCATCTTTCACTTGGCATAACAGCCTCAGTTGCCTTATTTAGTGTAATCCTCTTTGCAGGATTTATGGGAACATGGATACCTATTACCCTCAACCGCTTTGGCATCGATCCGGCCTTGGCTACAGGACCATTTATAACCACCACCAATGATATTGTTGGACTCATTATATACTTCAGCGTTGGACATTGGGTGATGCAGAGTTTTGTATGAAGGTACTTTTTCTAGATAGCGTTCATCCCATTTTGGAGGAAAAACTCTCTGCATCCGGATACTCTTGTGATCATGACTATACTAGTACGCGAGAAGAAATCAGAAACAAATTAATTGATTACACGGGCCTAGTAATTCGAAGTAGAATTAAACTAGACAAGAACATACTTGAGGCTGCCCCTAGTTTAAAATGGATCGCTCGTTCCGGTTCAGGAATGGAAAATATTGATCTCGCCTTTGCTGAAATGATGAATATTCGGTGCATCAACTCGCCAGAGGGAAATGCTGATGCAGTAGGAGAACATGTGGTGGGTATGCTTCTTATGCTTTTGAACAAATTGAATATTGCAAATGATGAGGTAAAAAAAGGTCTGTGGAGAAGAGAAGAAAATCGCGGAACGGAGATTTCATCAAAAGTATTTTCGATCATTGGTTTCGGAGTGATGGGAAAAAAATTGGCCGAAAAACTCTCTGGATTCGGATGTGAAATACTGGCACACGATAAATACAAAACAGGCTTTTCCAATCACTTCGTAAAAGAAACTGCGCTCGTCGAGATTTTTGAGCGAAGCGATTTTGTAAGTATTCATCTTCCTTTGAATACTGAAACAACCCATTATGCGAACGAGAAATTCTTCAAATCATTCAAGAAATCCATCGTCTTCATAAATGCATCCAGAGGCAAAAATTTGGACACGGCAGCGCTAGCAGACGCTTTGAAAAATGGCCATGTTTCAGGCGCATGTCTCGATGTAATTGAATTTGAAAAAGCTTCTTTGGAAGGTCTTGACTTAAATGAAATTCCCTCCTCACTTCAAACTCTTTTCGATTCGGCAAGGGTGATTTTCTCACCTCATATTGCAGGCTGGACTGATGAAAGTTATTACAAATTGTCCTATATGTTAGCAGAAAAAATTCTGAAAGAAGAGAATTGAAAAATGAAAAACTCAAGTCGTCTGACTTGCGATTATTGGCGCATTCTCGAATAGGCTTTTGAAAATTTTTTTGTTTCTAAAGGTAAATTTGTTCGAGTTCATTAAATCCCAACTTATGAAAATCCTCTTTACCTTTTTTGCACTATTAACTTTGTCGAGTACTACCTCCTTTGCACAGCAAGCCGCTGCGACAATGGAATTGAACAACATCAAATGCAGTGTTACTTCTACGGGTGATCTTTTTTACACCCCGGGTTCAGACTATGGCACATTTGAAGCACCCAACGGCAGCGGGCTTAAAACTATGTATGCCGGTAATCTATGGTTTGGAGGCATCAGCTCTGATCAACAACTGAAACTTGCAGCGGAAACTTATCAGGCAACTGGACAGGATTGGTTTACCGGTCCCTTAACAACGGATGGAACTGCCTCTACAACAGATGAAATTGAAGATGCATACAATCAAGTATGGCAGGTAACTTTAGAAGATGTGTCATTGCACATTGCATACTTCGAGGCTCTAAGCAATGGGACGGTGGAGGTGGTATTTCCAGATGGTTATTCTATACCTGATGTATTTTTTACATGGCCCGCTCATGGCGACTTAAATGCAGAAATGGACTTCTCCCTAGCGCCATTCTTCGATTATAATGTGAATGGATTTTATGACCCTGAGAATGGTGATTACCCAATATTTTGCGGATCAGAATGCATTTATTTCATTTTTAACGATAAGGCAAATGTTCATAGTGAATCAGGTGGTCAACCCATTGGTCTTGAAATTCACGGCATGTTATATGGCTTTGAAAGTTCGGATAATACAATGCTCCAAAACACTGTTTTTTTGAAGTACAAAATCATCAATCGTGGAACACAGACCCTAGAAAATACTTTTGCAGGAATGTGGACCGACTTAGATATAGGTACCGCAATTGATGATTATGTGGGAACTAATGTCAAACGATCTGCCCTGTTCGGTTACAATGGCGATTCAATAGACGAACAAAGTTCATCGAGCAATGGATACGGAGAGGATTTACCGATGCAAGGAGTGATGATTCTTGGGGGCCCATTTGCGGATTCTGACAACACCGACAATCCCCTTCCAGATGATTTGTATTCTTCAGAAACACAATCTTACGGCTCTATGGGTTACGGATATGGAGATGGAATAATCGACAATGAAAGACTAGGATTGTCCACCTCTCTGTACTATCAAAATTCTAGCCATCTCATATATGGAGAACCCAACACGGCAATTCATTATCACAACTTCATGCGCTCTATTTGGAAAAATGGACAAAACCAGACATACCAAGGAGATCTTATTGATGCTAGTGCATACTCCTTTCCAGGATCAAGTGACCCTTTGAATCTTTCGACAGGAGTTGTTCAAGAAGAAATTTGGGATGAATTAACCAGTGAGAATCTACCCGGTGACCGTCGAGTCCTTGGATCTTGTGGGCCCTTCACTCTAGAACCAGGGGACATTCACTACCTCGATGTTGCCTATGTATTCGCACAAGAAAGTCAAGCCGGAGGTGAGCCGCTAGCTGATTTCTTCGATAATCGCTTGAAAGAAGCAAGACTATTTTTCAATGACAATTTGATTGACTGTCAGGAGCAAGGTTCATCAGTCGGTATTATTGAAGAATCCAATGCGAGTAATCAATTCACCGTGTATCCCAATCCTGCCCAAGCGGCAATCACCATCGACATTAAAACTAAGACAACGATTGCTATTGCATTTATCACTGATCTTTCGGGGAAAATAATTAAAACATTCAATCTTAATCGGGGAATAAACACAATCTCCATTGAAGAACTATCAGCCGGAATATATTTCCTCCACGCAGAGGCATCTTGTGTGAAACTTATAAAAGGATAACCCTCAAGAATAGCGTTGTTTATGTTTCATTCTACAATCCGCCTCCCGAAGTTCATAAAAATGACTGGGAGGCGGAACTTTTTCGGACCTCCTCTGTTGAATAAACCATGACGAACATTGAAAAATACGCTCGGCTCTCCGAAGAATCTCTCGACCGTGTTATTGGAATGGCCTGGGAGGATCGTACACCTTTCGAGGCGATAAAAAATCAATTTGATCTCAGTGAATCAGACGTTATAACTCTCATGCGCAAAACGCTCAAAAGATCATCCTTTAATCTTTGGCGCAAACGAGTAAACAGCGGTGTGAGCAACAAACACTTGATGAAACAACCATCCGACATGAATCGATTCAAGTGTACACGTCAACGAGCTATTACCGGCAACCGCATCAGTAAACGCAAGCACAGCTAATTGGAAGCCGGATTTCCTACCGACTTCTACTCGATCATAGAAAGACTAAATCAAGTGCAACCTGCTGAATACCTTCGAAGCAGAAATTTTCTCAATGGCGCTGTAACACGGTTATCACCCTACATCTCCCGTGGGGTCATCTCAACTAAGACCGTGTATGATTATATTTCAAAACTAGATCTCTCTGAGACATATCTTGAAAAACTGCTTCAAGAACTACTGTGGCGAGATTACTTTCAACGAGTACACCAAAATCTTGAGGATCGAATATTTAATGAAATAAGCTCTACGCAAGAAAACGTTTTGAATAGACAAATGCCTGAGGGTATTGTAAATGCTAACACCGGTATAGAAGCAATAGATAGGTGCCTAGGAGAGCTATACAAAACTGGATATATGCACAATCACATGAGGATGTACACAGCATCTTTGTGTTGCAATATTGCTGGATCGCATTGGAAAATTCCTTCTAGTTGGATGTACTACAATTTACTTGATGCAGATATTGCGAGCAATACGTGCAGTTGGCAGTGGGTTGCCGGAGCTTTTGGTCAGAAAAAATATTATGCCAATCAGGAGAACATCAATAAATACAGCAGTAGTTCACAGTCCAAAACCTTTCTGGATGTCAGTTATGAAGAAATAAAAAATCTACGGGTGCCCGCTTCACTCGAACATTCCATCGAACCACAATTAAAAACTACCTTTCAAAAATATCCGGAATTAAAATTGAATCCTTTGATTCCTACTTTTATATATAACTTCTACAACCTAGATCCGCTGTGGCATTCGGCACAACAAGGCAATAGGGTCCTACTGCTTGAGCCATCACATTTCAAAAAATACCCGGTATCAGATAAAGTACTTTCATTTGCAATAGAACTCGCAAAAAATATTCCAAACATCCAAATCGCTGCGATGGAATTTAAGGTTCTTCGTCCACAGATTTGTAGCTCCGAATTAGTCCATAAAGAACATCCATTGTTCAAACATTACTCTGGCAGAAAAGAAGAGCGCCACTGGATTTGCCCAGAGGTAAATGTCCAATTCTCTTCCTTTTTCAAATACTGGAAAGTTTGCAAAAAAACACTTCAGAAAAACCCTCGACAAAACTAGCTGGTCAAGGTGTAATCCACTTTTATCTCAACATTCAACAACTTCGATATTGGACAATTCTTTTCGGCATCCAATACGGCCTCGGCAAATTGCTCCGCGCTGATGCCGGGAACATGAGCATTCAGAGTTAGATGAGAAAGTGTTATAGCGCCATCACCTAGTGTAATTGCACCTTCGGTTTCCAATTTGGTTGGTGTAAAACCCATCGCGCCAAGACTAAAACTCAATTTCATTGAAAAACATCCTGCATGAGCTGCGGCAACAAGCTCTTCCGGATTGGTGCCAACACCCTCTGCAAATCTTGAATTAAAAGAGTATTGGGTCTCATTGAGAACAGTACTTTGAGTACTTAGGTGGCCCTTTCCATCCTTTCCGCTTCCTTCCCAAACGGCTTTAGCTTTTCTTATCATGTGGTAAAATATTTGTCACCAAATTTAAGGGAACCTCCATTTGTAAATTTTAGAATTCGGTCACATTGTTTCATAAAAAAATAAGGACCAAACAAAACACGTTCAGAATCCCTTATAGGTCAACACCTTGTGTATCGGCATTAGACCTTTGATTCGACTGCAAAACATACAAACCTCAACACTGACAAGTACCATCCATCTTCAAAATATAGAAATAAATATGCCTAACTTTCGGGATAATAACAATTGACTATGGATCATTCTCAGATTAATTTACTCCACGAACTAGATAGTATATCCAAGATTCATACTCTTAAACGCCAGGACATCGACAATCTGATGATTGAGTTTGCGCGAAGAATTCTACTTACTCTAAATATCGAACGAATGAGTGTTTGGTTGTTAGATGATGAGAAAAATGCGCTTGTTTCAATGGGGGAGTATGATTTACCGGAACACAAATTCTCCAAAGGAAATACACTTCTTCGCGAAAAATATCCTGCTTACATTAAAGCCATTAGTGAAAATGAAATTCTTCTTGTTCCAAACATTTATAAGCATGAGAGCACAAAAGAACTCTCTGGGGATTACTCAAAACCTCATGGCATCATATCTCTCATGGACATTCCTCTTCGAATAGAAGGAGAACTGATTGGCATCATGTGTTTTGAAAAAATAGGAGACACAGAAAGAAATTTTAGCAAAGACGAGCGGATATTTGCGCTCAGCATTGCCATCGTATTTGCTTCCAATCTTGAAGCGCGTCAAAGAAGGGCCTTGCAACATACTTTGAATCAAGAGTTGCGGGAAAAAGAAGTCTTGATGCGCGAACTGCAGCATAGGGTTAGAAATAATATGTCGGTTATCGCGAGTTTAGTAAGACTTCAATCTTACAAAGCCAATGACGACTACCATAAAAAACTTTTTGACGAATGCAAAACCAAAATTGACTCAATTGCTGGAATTCACGAACTAGTCTATTCATCAAAAAACTATTCAACTATCAACGCTCTCGAATATTTCACGAAACTCTTGAATGGAATAGAAGAGACGTATTCCGGAGTAGTCTCGAGGGTACTGCTGCGATTTGACATCGAGGAATTAAATCTTGATGTCGATCAAGCCTTACCACTTGCACTCATAGCAAATGAGGTAGTTACCAATTCATATAAACACGCATTTGAAGGTCGGTACGAAAGATTCATAGAATTCAGTTTGCGAAGAAAAGAAGATGATTTGGAAATGATCATTCGCGATAATGGCAAGGGCTTTTCACCAGATCAAGTACATTCAGATTCGTTGGGGATCGAGATCATAAAAGGATTGGTAGAACAAGTCGATGGGGAATACACCTACAATGGAAAAAGCGGCACCACATTTATGCTAAAGTCAAAGATAAAAACGAAAACGCAAATACAAACTGGAGCCTAGAAGGACATTACCCTGAAATTTTTAAGGATTGCAGGTCGTTCCAAAGTCTGCGAGAAATAGTAAGATATCTTCAGTATCGCTGCCCTATAGGGCTTTCGCTGGGGAAATTGTTATAAACCAAAGCCCTCTTCAATTATCAAGAATCTATGACTATTTTCGCCCCCCAAAATCCTGCGAAGGTTCTTGGAAATGGAGAGATGTCAGAGTGGTCGATCGAGCACGCTTGGAAAGCGTGTGTACCGCAAGGTACCGAGGGTTCGAATCCCTCTCTCTCCGCAAACATTTTGAAAGTTGAACAAATCCGCCCTCGGGCGGATTTTTCATTTCCTCGTATTCCCTATGCCAAGCTTGCTTGAGCATAGGGAATACAAGGAAATGAAAAGACTCGTAGCGCAGCGAAGAGTTGTTCAACTTTCAAAATGTTTACAGGTCCCCCTCTGCGGATCATGAAATAATCCCAAAAAAAACAGCCAAGCTTGCTTGAGCATAGGGAATACAAGGAAATGAAA
>JAWXBG010000093.1:0-4074 GCA_034439875.1 Flavobacteriales bacterium | reverse complement strand
GGTTAGCCATAGCGCAGAGTGAAAGCTAAATTTATTTCTAACATTTTGACAGTTTGATTCATACATGTCAACAAAGTTTCTTGTGATTACACTTCGCGACTTATCTCCCTAAGACTTGCAAGAATACTAGCTAAACAAGCCAACAAAAACACAATTCCTCTTTACTCTGGGACAAAAAGCGGACATAATAGCCTAAAGTACCACCTTAAAGATTCCCAATATGTACCAATCTCATCCACTGGAGCTTCTTAGAACTGCTAGAAGTAGATATACGCAAAAGCAGTTGGCGGAAATTCTTGAAGTAGATGTTAGAACAGTCAGAAGGTGGGAGGTTCGAGAAAATAATCCTCCAACTTATCTTTCTGATGCTATTAAACAGCGAATACTTCCACTTTTCGATCCTAGTAATGATTTTAAGTTCAGATTTATTGATCTTTTTGCAGGAATTGGAGGCATTCGATTAGGTTTTGAGTCACATGGAGGACAATGTGTATTTACAAGCGAATGGAACAAATTTGCCCAAAAAACTTACCTTGAGAATTTTCCAGAATCATTAAGCCAAAACTTTGTCGGCGATATAACCTTAGTAGATGAAAAGGATATACCCGATCATGAAATTCTCCTAGCAGGATTTCCTTGTCAGCCATTTAGTATTGCAGGTGTTTCAAAGAAAAATGCATTGGGTCGTCCTCATGGGTTTGAATGTACAACTCAAGGAACACTCTTTTTTGATGTTGCTCGGATACTTGCGGAAAAGAAGCCAAAAGCATTTTTACTGGAAAACGTGAAGAATCTGATTTCACATGACCAAGGAAATACGTTCAAGATTATTCTGCGGACATTGCGAGAGGAACTTGGTTATGAGGTTCACAGTAGGGTTATTGATGGTCAACATTTCACCCCTCAACATCGGGAACGGATACTGATTGTCGGATTTAAAGGTAAAACAGAATTTACATGGGATGATCTGCAATTACCTGAAAAAGGATCAGTAAAGCTTTCAGCCATTCTACATCCGCAAGATGGAAGTGAACAAACAGAAGAACCTTATACAACGGGAGAGATGTCGAAGGTAAACAGCAAGTACACATTGACACCTAAGTTATGGGAATATTTAAAAGCTTACGCTGAAAAACACAAAAAAGCTGGAAACGGTTTTGGGTTTGGCTTGGTAGATAGTGAAAGTGTCACCAGAACATTGTCTGCTCGTTATTACAAGGATGGTTCAGAAATTCTTGTATCCCAAGGCAAGCGAATA
Source organism: Flavobacteriales bacterium (assembly GCA_034439875.1). GTDB lineage: Bacteria > Bacteroidota > Bacteroidia > Flavobacteriales_D > Sanyastnellaceae > JAWXBG01. The sequence continues at coordinate 2,816 of JAWXBG010000093.1, read as the reverse complement.
CGTCCGAGACGACTTACCCCAAGAGAATGTGCAAGATTGATGGGTTTTCCTAGTAATTTCGCTATTCCCGTAAGCGACACCCAGGCGTATCGCCAATTTGGTAACAGCGTTGTTGTACCAGTGATGCAAGAAATTGCCCGAATTATGATTCCGCATGTAATAGCTTTATGTGAGCAAGAGCGAGGTAAGATCAATTAGATATCAATCACTTTTATGACCGATGAAGAAAAAATACTGGAGATTTTAGGGTGAAAAAAGGTTACTTATCTCAATACTTTGAGGGAGCCGCTGTCAAAGTGCTAAGTGCTGTTGAGGCAAATACACTAACTTCAAACCAACATGAATTTAACGGGGTCAAAGGACTAAGAGATATCCTTGGAGAACCAGATGGTAAAGTAAGATACAATGCAAAGTTTTTATATCTTACCGATCATGATGATGAACCAATAGTCGAAGATGGTTTTTTAACATGGTACGATTCAAGACAGAGCGCACGCATTAAGCGTAGTGTAATGCGTTGGGAGTATAGACTATATTTTCAAACCAATCTTGTATCTCAATGCGCTAATGCTGGAGATATCCTTGTAATTGCGAAACGTCCTGACAATACACTGTTTGCAATAGTGGCAGAGGCAGAGACCACGATTGCACAGCAAATCTTATGGCTTTTCGGTTTTTCTGAGACTCCACATCCTGGATTTTCAGTCCGAGAAGAATTAGAAACTGAGCAGGATAGGATAGAATTTGCATCAAGGTTCATTCTCGAAAGCATCGGTATCAATGTCGAAGTATCAGAAGAATCGTTTCTGGATGCAATGCTAGACAGATTTAATGGTATATTTCCAACTACAAGAGAGTTTTCCAAATATGCACGTTCTACTCTGCCAGATGTTACTCCACAAGACGGACATGATGCAGTTTTGATGGCATGGATGGAAAGGGAAGAAATCCTATTTCGGACATTGGAAAAACACATTATTGGCGAAAGGTTATCGCAAGGTTTTGATGGAGATGTTGATGGTTTTATTTCTTTTTCGCTGTCTGTGCAAAATCGTAGAAAGAGCCGTGCTGGACTTGCGCTTGAAAATCATCTAGAAATCTTGTTTCAGGAATGTGGTATTAGGTATTCTCGTACTCCAGTCACAGAAAACAAATCGAAACCAGACTTTATTTTTCCTGGAAAGAATGAGTATCACGACCCTGCTTTCAATAAGCTAAATCTCACAATGTTAGGAGTGAAATCATCATGTAAAGATAGATGGCGGCAGGTTCTTGCTGAAGCAGATCTTATTAAAAGGAAACATTTACTTACCCTAGAAGCAGCAATCAGTAAAAACCAAACTGATGAAATGGAATCTAAAGAGCTGCAATTAGTTTTACCTCAAAAATTACACCAATCATACTTACCTGAACAGCAATCGTGGTTAATGAGCATTTCAGAATTTACAAATCATGTGTTTTCAAAGCAACAATAGTCAATGTATTTCAGTGGAAACATACTTGATGTTTCTAATCGAAGAGCATGTTATAAGCAAATCAGAGGATACTCCTCGTGCAGACACCAAATTTCAAGACTGGGAAACTGTACTAGCAAAGTTAGGGCAAAGTCCATCTTTGGCTAAAGCTAAATTACTCTCAGATAGAGCCATCAGTCGTGAAAGCATTTATCGCGATCCATATAGTATTTCTTCACACAGGTAAATACTCATTAGTTAATTTATTTTTGCGATAATTGAATCGAAGAAGATAAAATTCGTTACTGATATTATGAGTGAAATCACTATCCCAGTCCCTTTGGAAATCGCTGAGTCATACCAGAGACTCTCAGAAAGTGACCGCCTAAAGATGCGATTGCAAATTATTGCCACAATTAAAAACAGTATGAAAGCACAAAGCTATCCTATTATGAGTCTGGCAGAATTGCGAGGTAGCATACCTGTCTCTCAGCCTCAAGACTTTGAAGCTATCCGTTCAAACTTAAACTACCGTAACAATGCTTGATCGCTATTTTATTGATACCAATTTGTTTTTACGGTATCTCACTAACGACGTACCAGAGAAAGCTGATCGCGTTGAAGCTTTATTTCAAAGTGCAGAAAGGAATGAAATTAAGCTGGTTACCAATGCTTTAGTAATCGCTGAAATTGTCTGGACTTTATCATCTTATTATAAACTTTCCAAACCAGATGTACGCGATCGCGTTTTAGGAATTTTGAATCTCAAAGGATTAGATATACCTGAAGCCGACTTGTTGTTGCAATCAACTATTGATTTTGCTGACAAAAATGTAGATTTTATTGATGCCTATAATCAGGCTTGGGCAACTCAACAACAAGTAAATGGAATATATACTTATGACCGTAAACACTTCTCTCGTTTTGATGGGATAACAATTTTTGAGCCTTAATTTGTCTTAGATAGATATTTTAAATCCCAATGTTAAGTTATTTGGATAAAAAATGGCTGGCGATCACATCATGCATGAAGATTCGATTTCATCCCAACATTCCGCCGATAGTGACAGTCTAGGGCGTTACTTGGGCAATACGATCCGTGACCTGCGCCAAAAACATGGACTCACAATCGCCGAAGTCGCCGAAAAGTCTGGGATCTCGCGGGGAATGCTCTCAAAAATTGAGAATGCTCTAACTGCGACCAGCCTAGAAACTTTAGTCAAGATTGCCAATGCGCTCGGAGTCTCAATGGCTACTCTTTTCCGTCATTACAATCCCCCCGAAGGTGGCGCACAGTTGATTAAGCAAGGGCAGGGAATGGAGGTAGTGCGACGCGGCACGAAATCTGGGCATACCTATCAT
>JAWXBG010000092.1:0-19825 GCA_034439875.1 Flavobacteriales bacterium | reverse complement strand
GTTGCAAGCAGTGATGTCATTGCAACCTGGGAATGTGCAAGAACCATCATCACAACCGGCAGTCATGTCGTAGTTGCACGCCGCAGCATTTGTACAACCCGGATAGGTACATGAACCATCCTCAATCGTTGCCGTCATATCGTAGTTACATGCAGTTATATCAGTACAACCAGAGCATGTGATGAATTCGCAAGAACCATCGTCACAACCGGCATCCATGTCGTAGTTACAAGCTGTTGGATCGATACAACCAGGAAGGATACAAGAACCATCATCTTCATTTGCAGAAGCGTTGAAGTTACAAGCAGTAGGATCAGTGCAACCAGGTACAACAACTACCTCTGGGTATGTCAATTGTGCGCAAGTTCTTTCACTATTCACCGGACTAGATGCAACATATTGCTCAGTGTCGCCATCAGGAGTTCCCACTTGCACGTTAAGTGTAAATGACAATTCTCCATCCGTAGTAATTTGAGCAACAAGAACTCGGTTGGTAGTAGTGTTACCTTGAACGCCTTCGAGCACAGACCAAGCACCACCGGTTGAAACAAAGGCAGCACCGCTGTTAGCATTGTCGAATGTTGATAGATCGAGACCAACAACAGTTACAGTAGGACCAACAGTAGCATCCAAACCATCTTGAGAGGTTAGAGGAATACCTGCGAGAACATCTGCATTTACAAGAAGTCCAGCGGCAATACTTGCACTACCTCCATCATTATTTGTACCTCCAACTAAAGAACCGTTGGTATCCTCAGCTTTCAGCAAACCTCTGCGCAAAGTTGTGGCACCACCCATGGTTACCCATGAATCGAGAGCAACAGTGTTTTCGTCGATGCGATTGTCAGGAATATTTCTTCCGATAGTTTCACCACGATCTACGTTGTTGAAGAACTCAGTGGTTGTTTCAATTCGAAGTTCATGGTTGTTGTTTCCGTATACTGCTTGAAGTTCGTAACCTGGAGCCAAATCGATATATACACGATAAGTTGTAGAACCTTCAGGAAGTGAACCACCATCAGTATCTGTAGCATCATTTGCATCAGAGATGTAGTAAGTTTCTACTATTACATCTTCCACACCTCCAGACGTTCCGTCGCATGCATTCACAGCATTGTAAATACATGAGCCGTTGTCATCAGTGGCAAGGGCATTGTAGTTCGAAGCAGTTAGATTTGTACATCCAGCTATTTCATTGGCATTGCAAATACCATCACCATCTGCATCAATAATGATAAGACCAGTGTTCGTTCCGTTACATGCAGAGCAGTTTGCAACTGGTACAATGCAAGATCCGTTTTCGATTGTGGCACCTGCGTCATAGTTACAAGAAAGTGGATTCGTACAACCGGCACATGAAGTAAATTCACACGATCCATTAGAACAACCAGCGAGTGCATTGTAGTTGCAAGCGGTTATATCAAGACAACCCGGATATGTGCAAGATGAGTCGTCGATGGTTGCCGTTGCATCATAATTACAAGCATTTACATCGGTACAACCGGCACATGAAAGGTATTCGCATGAAGCGTCTGCACAACCAGCTAGTGCATCAAAGTTGCACGCTGTTACATCGATACATCCAGGGTAGGTGCAAGATGAGTCGTCTATGGTAGCCGTTGCATCATAGTTACAAGCAGTTGCGTCTGTACAACCGGCACATGAAAGGAATTCACATGAAGCGTCTGCACAACCAGCTAGTGGATCAAAGTTGCATGCCGTAACATCGATACAACCTGGATAGGTGCAAGATGAGTCGTCGACAGTGGCCGTTGCATCAAAGTTACAAGCAGTTGCGTCTGTACAACCAACACAAGAAAGGTATTCACATGAAGCATCTGCACATCCGGCTAAAGGATCAAAGTTGCAAGCGATCACATCAATACAACCTGAGAAGGTACATGTTCCATCCTCGATAGTGGCTGCAGGGTTATAGTTGCAAGCTGTTGCATCGGTACAACCAGGAAGAGCATTGCAAGCTGGAGGCTCAGGAAATACAAGTCCGTTGCAAGTCCAGTCTTGTTCAGCGTTTCCTCCAATGGTACCCATAGGACTCTGAAGGTTATGAGCATAGTACAATGGGGTTGCTCCGTTTCCATTGTTGAACATCTGAATATTGATCTGATATTCAAGTTGGCCGGTAGGACAAGTAATTTGCATGAGCAATACTCTGTTATCTACTCCAGTAGCGAAACCATTGATGTCGCCATTCAGAGAAAACCACGCACCATCATTTACCGTGCAAGGCGATCCAACTGGAAAACCATTGCCAAAGGTTTGATTGAACAAACCTGGAGGGGTTGTAAGTACGTTGATAGCACTTCCGGGAGAACTAGAATTGGCGCGGCCAATAGTTACGAAAGAGTCGAAACATGTTTCCGGAAATATTCCACAAAAAGCGGGATTAATGTCAGGGCCAGTCACACCTCCGAAAGATGAATTCCAAGAGGTTGTGCTACCTGGTTCAAGAATGTTATCAAGAATTCTTAAATCATGATCAGGGTCAGCAGGGGCTGCGCCGATACCGTACACGGCGGACACGAAATCTGTGGGATCTGTGAGTCGCGCAGAAACGCGATAAGTGGTATGTCCGGCAGGATAGGTTCCAACCGAAGTACCAAAAGTTTCCACAACCACATCAACAAGTTGGGCATTCATGCTGAATATACAGACGAAGCCAACGAAGAAGGAAAGTAACTTTTTCATTTGGGTGTTTATTTGTTTTTTTGCTTGGGTGAAGACAAGCGAATGCCAGGGCGCACTCATAGAGTGCGCCTGGACATAGCTTGAATTTGTTTTGGTTATGGGCAGTTGGAGCCGTAGGCTCCAAGGAAGATTAGAAGATCTGCAAGTCCAACAATTGAGTCAGAATTGAGGTCAGTGATAGCGCAAGGACCTGCATTACTGCCAAAAGTGCCAAGGAAAATGAGTAGGTCAGTAGCACCTACTACGCCATCGAAACTAAAGTCTCCGACGCAAGAAGTGATACATGAACCGTCATCTGTGTTAGCCAATGGATTGAAGTTTGGGGCTTTGCAATCTATACAACCGTTGATAATAACTATTTGCTCATAGTGAAGTGCGCCACATAGTCTTTCACCTGATAGTACATTGCTAGCAACGTACTTCTCTGTTCCTCCAGCGGGAGTACCTAGTTGTACGTTGAGATCGAATGATAGAGAACCATCTGTTGTGATCTGAGCAACCAATACACGGTTGGTTGAAGTAGGACCTTGAACACCTTCGAGAACAGACCACGCACCGCCGTTCGATGAGAACACCGGACCGGCATTTACGTTATCAAATACTCCGAGGTTTAGGCCTACAACAGTCACAGCAGGAACAGTTCCTGAAATTAAACCATCAGAAGTTGTAAGCGTAATTCCGGCTAATGGATCATTATTGGCAAGTAGTCCACCGGCTATACCGTTGCTACCACCGTCATTATTCACACCACCCACTAGAGAACCGTTAACATCTTCTGATTTTAGAACGCCTAAACGAGTTGTTGTAGCACCGCTCATACCAACCCATGAGTCGAGAGCAACGGTATTTTCATCAATCCTGCTGTCAGGAATGAAATTACCCGTTTGTTCACCGCGATCCACGTTGTTGAAGAATAGTGTGCTAGTTTCAACACGCAATTCGTGGTTGCTATTTCCATAAACAGCTTGTAACTCATATCCAGGAGCGAGGTCCATGTATATGCGGTACGTAGTTGAGCCCTCAGTGAGAGAACCGCCGTCTGTATCTGTTGCATCGTCAGCATCCGAAATGTAATATGTTTCGATGATTACATCTTCAAGACCTCCAGGCAGACCATCACAAGCTGTAACGCTTGGATAAGTGCATGAGCCATTATCATTGGTTGCAAGTGGATTGTAGTTCGAAGCAGTAATGTTGGTACAACCAGGAATTTCGTTTGCATTGCAAATTCCATCACCGTCGCTATCGATAATCACCAAACCAGTATTGGTCTGATTACATGCCGAGCAATTTGGGACAGGAACAATACACGAGCCATTATCACAACCCGCTGCCGGATTGAAATTACACGCCGCTGCGATGGTGCAACCAGGGAACGTACATGAGCCATTGTCACAACCGGCCGATGCGTTGAAATTACAAGCGCTTGGGTTTGTACAACCAGGAAAAGTACAAGAACCATTGTCACAACCCGCAGATGCGTTGTAGTTGCAAGCAATTGTGTTTGTACAACCGGGATACGTGCACGAACCGTCATTGGAAGTTGCGGATGCATTAAAGTTGCAAGCAGTATTGTCTGTGCAACCAGGAACTGAAGGATACGTTAATCCAGCAAAAACTTGTTCAAGTGCAATGGGAGAATTCGCAACATACTTTTCAGTTCCACCAACTGGAGTACCCAACTGAATGTTCAATTCAAAAGACATTTGACCGTTGGTGGTGATTTGCGCAATGAGCACTATGTTACTTGGAGTATTTCCTTGAATCCCTTCCAAAACAGACCAAGCGCCTCCGTTCGTTTGAAAAGCTGTTGAGCTATTTAAATCATCAAACATGGACAGGTCAAGACCTACCGGTGTAATTGTTGGACCTACACCAGAGGTCAAGCCATCTGCAGTGGTAAGAGCAATTCCAGCGAGTGGGTTGTTATTAACCAAAAGTCCACCTGGAATGCCAGCGCTTCCTCCGTCATTATTTGCCCCACCAACAAGTGAACCATTGGTGTCATTTGTTTTTGGAATTCCAAGCCGAAGTGTAGTAGCACCACCCATAGTAATCCAAGTATCAAGAGCTACCGTATTTTCATCAATTCTACCGTCGGGTATGAGTCGTCCAATGGATTCACCACGATCTAAGTTGTTGAAGAATTGAGTAGTAGTAGCAATGCGCAAGTCGTGGTTCGTGTTGCCGTATACAGCTTGCAACTTATAGCCTGTGGCCATGTCTACATAAATCCTGTAAGTCACGGAACCCGCTGCCAGTGAGCCACCATCTGTATCTGTTGCGTCGTTTGCATCAGATACATAGTATGTTTCTACAATAATATTTTCAAGACCTTGGCTGTATCCTGATATGCTCAAAAGAGAGCAGACTAGGCCAGCCAATATCATTTTGATATAGATGGTAGTTTTCATTTGTGTTAATATTGAAACTGGCAATGGGGTAGAAACTAATCCTACCCCATTGTCAATTCGTTTATTATTTAAAGACCACAGCTTGTGTTGAATACTCCGATCAACTGAAGGAAGTCGTCAACGTTCACCATGCCATCGCCATTGATATCTTCTGGACAAAGATTCAAAGAGTTGTCCATTGGAATCAAGTTTGAAAGAGTCCAACCTGAGGTCCATGGCTCAGCGCCTGGTTTGAATGCACCTTTGTAAGCAGCACCTTCGAAGAAATCATCGATAGGAGCAACTTCAGGGCTAGATGCTGTTCCATTAGCAGGAACTGGATTCAAAGCACCTGTTACAGCATTTGTAGCTATATTGATAGCGAATGTAAAGTCAATGATACCAGGAGCAGCAGTGTTACCAGCAGCAGCGAAAGTTGCTTGGTTACCGGCAGATGCAGGAGCAGCGTTTACTGTGAAGATATTGGCAATACCGGCATAAGCATTGTTAGTACACACGAAAGTACCAGCTACCCAGTTGTCAAACGTATCTACAGGACGAGCGGCTTCATCAGCAGCATCAACACCAGCAGCAAAGTTTGCGAAGATCGAGTTAGAAATTCTACCGCGAGTTCCTTCACGAGCTTCCACAGCGCGGTTGGCACCACGACCGATCAAAGTAACATTGTAAACTTTTGCATCTGAAAAAGGAGTGTTTCCTGAGTTGCTATCATCACCGTCAGATTCGAAACCTTCGTCACCTTGTGGTGAAGCACCTGGAAGTTGCACACCGTACCAGAATTGGCCACGACCTCTGTATCCTTGATCCCAATCGAAATAATCATCGTTGCAGAACATAACTACAGCGTGCTTTAGATCTACAGTTCCACCGAAGAACTCGATACCATCATCGTCGTTAGAGATAACTTCGATGTACTCAAGTTTAGTACCACGACCAATAGATCCTAATGTAAGACCATTGATTTCGTTATTCGCGCCGATGTTAGTACCACCGTGACGGATAGAAACATATTTCAAACTTCCTGAATTGTCGTTGTCATCGTTTCCGCCGTAGTGGTTGCGTGAATCACCAGGTACAAGACCTTCGATGTTTCCTACACCATTAGCGACTGCAGCACCACCGTTAGCCAATAGAAGGTTGTTTGTAGCACGACCTAGCATGATAATACCACCCCACTGACCGCGAATGTTTATAGAGTAAGAACCATCTAACGGATCATTGGCATCCGTAAAAATGATTGGGCAGCAATCTGTTCCATTTGCCCACAATTGACCACCACGAGAAACGATCAATGCGTTTGCATCTACAGTTAATCCAAATGCACCGCGCAATACAGTACCAGGTTGGATGAAAAGGTCAGCGCCATCTTGCACATAAATTTTTTCGTCGATGACGTAAGTGTTGTTGCAAGTAAGAGTTGTGTTGCCGACTGGGAGGTTAAAGTTCGCATCGGAGGTTAGAGTAGACAAGTTTACGGTAGTCCTTGCATTGAGTGGAGGACATCCGCAGTCTTGACCAAGTTCAAGTTGAGCAGAACTCTCCGCAACAGCGAAGGTTGCTATCGCTGCAGCCATGAATAGCTTGAGGCTAGATACTTTCATTTTAATAGGAATTATTGGTTATTTTTTTTGTTTACACACACCACCTCGGTATGCGGTGCAAAGGTGTCTCCATTGTGCCTGTAGGGGTATTAATTGAATGAGATACTTGCCTTAATAAAACCTACATCATATCGGAGTTTTTGGGTCAAATCCTCAGTGTTTTCGACCCAATATCCAAACATTGAGTTTACATTGTAAACATGGAGGTAACATAGGGGAGACCTGTTTTTTAGACGAGGGCCTAAAGACATGAATTAGAGTCTGAGAACTTTGTCGGCATAGAAGTATTTTCCTTCAATGAAAATTTTGGTTTTGATCCGGGCTATAAAAAAAAAGGAGCCCTGTTTATCAGGACTCCTTAATAAATTGAAAACTATGAATTCGGTTATCTAGTCTTCACATACGATCGGGTTACAAGTTGCCCTTCAACACGGAAAATGGTTTGATACATTCCTGCTGACAAATGTGTTAGATCAATTTGCTTCTGTTTCCTTCCTGTGAAAGTTGACCATTGTTCTATGTAAACAACCTCACCAAGCAAATTGCGTATTTCAAAGGTCATAGAGTTCGACTCTACAAGAGTAACATCAATATTAATTTGACCCGACCCTGGGTTTGGATACAAAGAGATACTTCCAAAGGCGTCGTTCTCACCTACGTTGTCGAAGCAATCGGCAATTCCATTGAGATCTACGTCTATCATAATAAGTGCGTCGTTGGTTTCATTGCACTCAAAGCAATTGAACAATGGCTCAAGACATGAACCATCATCTATAGTTGCATCTGGGTCATAATTACAAGCTGTTTCACTTGTACACCCATTGAGTTGTGATGAGCAGAAATTCAAACGTTCGCATTGAATTTGATCGTCTAAAGGATTTTCGGCAACGAATTGGACAGTGCCTCCATTTGGATCTCCTAGTTGAAGATTCAATTCAAAGCAAAATTCACCATCAGTAGTGAACTGACCAATTAAAACTTTATTCTCTGTATTCGGACCTTGCACTCCTTCGAGCACAGACCAAGCACCGCCATTAGAAGTAAACAATGGCCCACCGTTTTCATCGCCGAATATGGAAAGGTCTAGTCCAACAACTGTCAATGCCGGAACAGCACCTTCAAGCAGTCCATCGGCTACTGTCAACGGAATACCGGCGGTTATATCTTCATTCACAAGCAGTCCACCATCCACAGCTTCACTACCGCCATCATTATTTCCTCCACCAACTATGGAGCCATCTGTATCTTCTGCTTTAAGCACGCCCCAGTGTATATCCGAAGAGGGTCCTAGCGCAACCCATGAATCGAGTGCTACCGTATTTTCATCAAGCCTTGTGTTATCAATGAGATCTCCTGATTGCTCCCCGCGATCTGCGTTGTTGTAGAAAAACGTAGAGGTTTCAAGTCTCAACTCGTGTGCGGCGTTTCCGAAAACAGCTTGTAATTCATATCCGGGAGCGAGATCAGCATATAATCTATATGTGACAGATCCTGAAATCAATTCAGAGCCACCATCTTCATCTGCTGCATCATTGTCGTCTGCCACATAGTACACTTCAACTATAAGATTTTCAAGTCCATTATCCGGATCACAGCCTTCTTCTTTCGTGTAGGTGCAAGAACCATCATCGTCAGTAGCTTGAGGGTTATAGTTGTCGGCAGCAGGGTCTGTACATCCTGCTATTTCACTTGCATCACAGATACCGTCACCATCAGTATCCACTATTACAAGACCATCATTGTTGGTGTTGCACTCAAAACAGTCTTCAACCGGTTCAATACAAGAACCATCATCATCAGTGGCTGCCGCATCGTAGTTACAAGCAGTTTGGCTCGTGCAACCTAAACCTTCTTCAGCATCACAAATTCCATCATTGTCTGAATCTATAATAATTAATCCGTCATTATTGCTGTTGCACTCAAAACAGTTTTCGATTGGTTCAATGCATGTGCCGTTATCATCTGTTGCATCAATACTAAAGTTACATGCTGTAGAACTGGTGCAACCCGAGATTTCGAGCGCATTACAAATGCCATCACCATCAGCATCTACTAGATCAAGCCCTGTATTATTGGAATTGCATATCAAACAGTTTAGGACTGGTTCTATACAAGTGTCATCTTCTTCTGTTGCCAATGGGTTGTAATTGCAGGCCGTTTCACTTGTACAACCTCCTACTTCTTGAAGGTTACAAACACCATCTCCATCATCGTCAATCAGCAAAAGTCCATCATTGTTAATGTTACAAATAGTACAGTTTGGAACAGCTACAATACACGATCCGTCATCACCTGTAGCTGATGGATCAAAGTTGCAAGCGCTAGGATTATTGCAGCCAGGATTCTCATTTGCATCGCATATTCCGTCACTATCGCTGTCTATTATTACCAAACCATCGTTATTTGAGTTACAAACTTGGCAGTTTGCAATTGGCTCAATGCATGATCCATTGTTGTCGGTAGCCAAAGCATTATAGTTGCATGCGGTCATACTCGTACAACCTGCTATTTCATTGGCATTGCAGATTCCATCATTATCGGTATCTACTATTAGAAGCCCATCATTGTTGGAATTACAGATGAGACAATTGGCAGTCGGTTCAATACACGAACCGTCTTCAACTGTAGCAGCAGGATCAAAATTGCAAGCGGTAGGACTCGTGCACCCTTCTCCTGTAAATATGATAGGGAAGGAGAGAGCGGTAAAAAACTGTTCGTTACCTATTGGATTTGAGGCCACATATTGCTCGGTTCCGCCGCCGGGAATTCCAAGTTGTACATTCAGTTGATAAGAAAAGGCGCCATCAGTGGTGAATTGTCCTATTAGAACAACGTTGTCGGCTGTTGGCCCTTGAACTCCTTCAAGCACAGACCAAGCACCACCATTGGCTGAGAATACAGGTCCTGCATTTACGTTATCAAATATGGATAAGTCTAAACCGACAATGGTAATATTAGGAACAGTTCCTACAATAAGACCATCAGCGTTTGTGAGGGGAGTTCCGGCAAGAGCGTCATTGTTCACAATTAATCCACCAGGAATAGATTCACTTCCGCCATCATTATTTGCTCCACCGACCAATGATCCATCAATATCATTTGCTTTTGGCACACCAAAGCGAAGTGTAGTTGCTCCATTCATTGTGATCCATGAATCTAGAGCAACAGTATTTTCATCTATACGATTGTGAGGAATTGCACCTCCAGTTATTTCGCCACGGTCTACGTTATTGAAGAATAGAGTAGATGTTTCAATTCTAAGTTCATGATTGCCATTTCCATATACTGCTTGAAGCTCATATCCGGGAGCCATATCTACGTATACACGATAGGTTATTGAACCTTCAGCAAGTGAACCGCCATCAGTGTCGGTCGCATCGTTGGCATCAGAAACATAGTAATACTCTAGGATAATATTTTCGAGCCCTTGTGCGTACCAAGAAAATGAAAGAAGTGCTAAACAAATTGTGAGAAATGACCTTTTCATGAATTTTGTTTTCAATTGTAGTAGTGAAACATCAGTTGCAGCGCCAATCGGGCGCTACACTGTTAACACTACAAAGCTAGAAGCCTCGTAATAACACAAATCGGGACTTACTTTACGTTAATGTTAGGATAGCGTAAACAGTTTGGTAACATTGTTACTGTTTGACGATCGTTTTCGATATAACGCGATGATTGCTCATCAAACGAATCAAATAGAGACCACGCTCCATATGATTCATATCTATATCATGAATCCCAGTCGATAAGTTGTTTTCAAGCAACACCAATTGACCGGTGCTATTGAAGATTTCTAGAATTGAAGTTTCATTTGAAAAAGTAGACATATCTAGAGTGAATTGATCAGAAAATGGATTCGGATAAACGTTAAAGGCGAATAAATCAGATGCATTCAGCACATCAAGATTTTCGCATATCAACTCTGGGTCGAGTCCTTCACAGTTGTCCGGAAGTATACAACACAACTCGGGCACATTTAGATTTACCCCAGGATCATAGTTGCAGGCCAATGGATCTGAACATCCAATTACAACAACCGTTTGACAACTGCCGTCATCACAACCTGCTAGAGGATTGTATTCCAAAAACGCTGGATCTGTGCATCCGCAAGAAGGAGGATATTTCAAGTATGGACTTCCAAATTCACCAGTTAAGAGAATCTCGTCGTCGGCAACATATTTTATGATTTGGCCAAGTGGATTGATCACTTCAATATTCAATTCGAAAGTGAGTTCACCTTTAGTGGTGATTTGAGCCACAATTATTTTGTTGTCGGCATTCGGGCCCATTATGCCTTCACCAAAGAGCATGTTAGTATCAGTACTGTAAAAAGAAGTATCAATCGTTGCGTCATCAAATATTGTTTGAGGATGATTTCCGGTTACGAATAATGCGGGCACAACTAAGTTATCTATGTTAACCAAGCCGTCTTTATTCGTCAGTGGAATTCCTGCTAAAGGATCTTGATTCACTAATAATCCTCCTGATATTGATTCGCTTCCTCCGTCGTTATTTGCGCCACCAACAACTGAAGTATCTGGATCAAGAGCTTTTTCTATTCCATAGTGCATATTAGAAGAAAGCCCAAACGAAAACCACGAATCGAGAGCAACGGTATTTTCGTCTAAACGATTGTCGTCTATTTCAAAACCAAAAGTTTTTCCTCGGTCTTCATTATTCCAAATAAGATCTGTACTTGTGATATAGAGAGGGTGATTCTCGTTTCCGTAAATCGATCTGAGTTTGGAGCCTTCTATAAGGTCAATAAAGATTCGGTAGGTGACATGTCCCTCCTGGAGTATACCACCATCGGTGTCTGTCGCATCGTTCGCATCAGACACATAGTATTTTTCTACTACAATGCCCTGAATATCGTTTTGTGCTGACATTACAATCGAACTGAACGACGCTATGAAAAGAGCTAAAAGATTTGTAGATTTCATACCAAATAATTTTGAGATAGAGCTAATTAGATTTTGTAAGTGAAGGTGATTTGGTAGTTTGTTCCGTATGTATAACGGTCGAAATCGAGTAACCATCCCTGATCGAAGTTGTAAGATCTGCGAATAGGTGCATTCAAGATATTGCGTATTTGCAATCCGAGTAAAAAGTGCCCACCAATTTTATAGCTCATGGTATAGTCGATCAAATGACGAGGCAGCTCGTATATATCTGGAATATTTTCTGCGGCATTTACCACTACAGCAAGCTTTGGGCCTTGTACATTGTAGGATAGAGAAGTTGAGAATCTTGCGCTGTCCCCGGTGTATGTAAAAATTGCATTCACGATATAGGGCGCTTGACCGAACATTCTTCTATTTTCAGCTACTGGGACAGTGATCTTGGTCTTTGAATCAATAAATGATACGTTGGCTGCCAATTCAAAATTTCTATTTAGTTTTTTTCTTCCTTCCAGTTCCACTCCAGCAGCATTAGATTCAAAAACGTTCTGCCAAGTGAAATCATTGCCTCCTGCAACCTTCACAAGTTCGATGTGATTTTCAAATGTCTTGTAGAATACACTTACTGAAAATGAAGTACCTGTTTCAAGGTAGTAAGTCTCGTATCGGATGTCATAGTTGTTCACGTTTGTCATCTGAAGGTTTGGATTACCTTGAATTCTTGATCGTAATTCGAAGTCTTCCAGAGATACGGCCGACAATTCTCTGAAGCCCGGTCTGGCTAGCGACCTGAAGTAGTTGAGTCGGATATTTCTTTTTATAGACTCATCTTTATTTGTTATTTTGTAGATAAGGTTTGCACTTGGCAAAAGGTGAAGGGTATCTACAAGACCAGGGTTGGCTTTTACTCCACCGATGTTCTGTCTAGCATCTGAGTTATACTCAAGCCCTTGATCATAGTAATCTCTAATATCTACTTCAATGTCGGTTTTTTCTGCGCGCACTCCACCTACAAATCGCAGTTTGTCATTGAAGTGGTGGTCAACCATTCCGAATCCTGCTATTACAGTTGATATACCAATGTCGGAGTCGAGATTAGATGAACCATTCACATAATACAGGTCGAAACCGGATTGACCAGCAATTGAAAATCTTTCAGGAGCAAATAGCGATTGTTGGTTGTTTTCAATAATGTCTATAGCCACCGGATCGTTTGCAATACCCAATACAGTATACTGAATTTGTTGATTTTGCCTTTCGTTTTGCTGATAAGCCCCACCAACTTTCACTTTGGTAGCATTGATTACTTTTTTGCCAACTTTGAATTCGGCCGAAATCCTTGAATCAAAAAGTGTTTCGTCCATATATCGGTATCTACGTGCAGGAGCGCTGCTCGACATCGAGTATTCTTGACTTAAAGGAAGATAGTTGTAACGCAAATCTTTAAAGTCGAGGATATTTCTACTACCATCAGTATATGAGGCGTTGAAGTCAATTCGAGTTGTAGAATCGGGCAGTATATGTTCTGATTTAATTTGATAAACGATTTGTTGGCGCTCCTCGTATTGCTGGTCTTCACCAAATATAGATTCACCGCCGCTCGTTACGTTATCCACTCCCACATAAGTTCTAGCAGTGTTTGTGCCTATCAAATTGGGCATAAAGAGGAAGGAGATGTTGTGGTTGTTGTTAAGTTTCAATGAGAGATTGGCAAGAGCACTCCAACCATTTGTTTCATTGCTTACTTTTTGATCGATGTCCAGCTCATCTGCAGCGGGTTCGGAGCTTTCGCCTTCAGGAGCAAACCCGGGACTAGCGCTGGTACGCTGATTAATAGAGTTTCCATCGTAGTCCACATTATTGTAGTATCGGAATCCGACATAGTAACCGAATGTCTTTTTGAAAATTTTGGTTTGATTGCCTATGCTCAGAGTAGTACTATTGTTGAGAGGTGCCTTGTTGCGCTTAGTAAACCAAGTATTGTTGAACTGCTGACCATACCTAGAGATATCAGAGTTGAACAATTCAAAAAATGTACCGCCATATATTGACTCATAATCTTTTGATGCATTAGATACGGCACTGGAGTTGTTAAATTGCGCGGGTCCCATTAAGCCTAGTTCAATCATCGCGAGTTGATAGTATGCATTCCCTTCAGAAATGGGTGAGTCTTCATTCACGCCGTAAGAATTCAAATAGGCTCCTAAACCCAGCGCTTGAAATTCTTGCCAGTAAGTTGTATTCAGCACAGGCACCGGATAGTCACTTTGAACTGCAGGCAAACCTTCGGGTATATCGCGGAATCCATTGTCGTATCCGAGCCAATCGGTGCTGCTTTTTTCAGAACTGACTACATCCTTAAAAGTGGTTTGTGGATTATAGCCGAAAGAAGTACTGAGTGTAATGTTTAGTTTGTCCGGATAGTCTTTGGTTTCGACAGATATAAAGGCTCCTGACCAATCTCCAGGATACTCAGGGCTCATTGTTTTGGTAATTACCAAATTATCGACGAGCCCGGTTGGGAAAATATCTAGTTTAATATTGTTTGTAAGCGGATCTAAGGTGGGGATTCTATTTCCGTTTACAGTAGTACGAATGTATCTGTCGGCTAGTCCACGAACGGATACAAAATCCCCTACCGTTGAAACACCGGTTATTCTTCGAATACCACTGGCCACATTAGAATCTCCTGTTTTCTTGAGCGTTTCACTCGATACGTAGTCCAAAGTGGTAGCGTCGTTGGCCTTCACTTTTTCCATGTAGCTTGTATTGCTTTTGTTCGCCTTGGCTGTAATATCCACTGCACGTGTGAATATAAACCCTTTTGGAACTAGATCTATATTGAGAATCAAGACCTGACCATCCCTTAAAGAAATAGTTGTATCCAATGGTTCAAAGCCAAAGTAGTTGACTGTAATCAGGTGTGAACCTACTTCTTTGATCTCAAGCGAATAGTTTCCATCAAAGTCGGCTGTAGTTCCCACGGCGGGATTCTTTTTTAGTACTACAACGGCATTGAAGGCACCTTCTCCATTGTGATCAGTAATTTTACCTCTCACTGTTCCTTGTGAGAATGCAGTAATTGTAAAACAGAGTGCGCAAATAGTGAGCAGTACGGTTTTCATAATAGGCTTGTTCAGATGCGCGAAGTTATAGGCGGCTTAGGGGCTCTGAATTAGGGAAATATTATGAAAAAAGTTGCCCTATTAAGGATGTGTTTGGGAATAGTCTCCACAGTATTAAGCCAATGTAAAGGAAATTTTAACAAGCTTAACAATTCCGTAATACGGTTAAATACCAACGGCTTAGATCAATAATGAACACATTGAGTTGGAAAACAGGTTTATACAGTTCATGTCCTGAGATATAGTATCCAAGATTTGATTTACTTCTCGGAGTATATCACATTTAATACAGTTTGACCAACTGCCTCGAGAGTCTTCTTATCTATGATATCCATATTGTCGAAGACCGTGTGGTGATAGAATCCAAATGTTTCCTGTTCACTGTCCGTTTGCAATCCCATGACTTGTGTCGTGGGTCCAAATTGAACAATATTGATAGCTCTTATTCCGGCCAATTCGTTGATAGGAAGATGATCATCAAAGATTCCACCTACTTGTTGATTGCTGAATATTTCTCCATAACCTGCTTTTGACGCAGCACCCCATACTTTTCTCACAATATCGGGAGCGTATTTAATGGAATATCCTTCTTGATAGAATTTGGCATGACGCGCACCTACCATATCCAACAGGATTGCATATTGCGCACGATAACCACCGACATGTAAATTTTGTGACCAATATTGTGAGCCAAGACACCAGGTCATCATGTCATTTTGAGCTTCATTATATGCCGCCTCTGAATCGGAGTCCGGATCAAAGCGATTTTTCTCAAACTCAGGTTTTCCATAGTCTTCTCCATCGAACAAAATGATGTCTATACCAATTTTATCGATCATTGGCTCCATTTGCAATGCCCTTGCAATTTCAAGTAATATGCCCACACCGCTAGCTCCATCATTGGCTCCATCAATAGGTTTTCGGTGGTTCGATTCAAGAGAGTCTTTGTCGGCATAAGGTCTGGTGTCCCAGTGAGCACAAAGTATAATTCTTCGTTTGGCCGATGGATTATATTGTCCAATGATGTTGCGGATATCCAGTGTTGTACCATTCCATGCTTTCACTTTGGTAGTTTGTTCAATTACTGTTGCACCAAAGTTTCGAAGTGAAGCGGCGAGATAGTCGCCACATTTTTTATGTTCCGCAGTATTTGGAACCCTTGGCCCGAAATCGACTTGTCTTTTCACATATTGATAAGCGCTATCAGCCGAAAAAACAGGAGTTACAATTGATTCCGTTGATGTATCAACGATCACTGGGTCAGGTTTTCCACCATCACAACCTTTGATAATGATGGCTGCCAAAAACAAAGCCAACAGACCAATCGCTACAAATTTATACTTCTTCATATTTCCATGTGACACCTTCTTTGGTGTCCTTTATCTGAATATTTCGCTTCAATAATTCATCTCTGATCAGATCACTTGTTGCAAAGTCTTTGTTCGATTTTGCATTGGCGCGCATCCGTATAATCAAATCCATGAGAGATTCGGCAAGTCCTTCATTATTCTCACCGGCTGTTTCATCCACAATACCCAGTACATCATTCACAAACGAAGTCATCGTTTTATTGAGAACTACTATATCAGCAGATGTGAGAGTCATATGTCCTTCTTTCACACTATTAATAATTCTTACAGCTTCAAATAAATGTGCAACAAGAATGGGTGTATTAAAGTCATCATTCATGGCATCAGAACAATTTTGTTTCCATGAAGGAATATCTGCACTACTGTTTTCAGAACCTTTTAGAATTGGAAGGAGTTGCATTGCTGACATCAATTTTTTATATCCCTTTTCTGATGCTTGGAGCGCTTCATTGCTGAAGTCTAATGTGCTCCTGTAATGGGCTTGCATCATAAAAAATTTGACCACCATAGGACTATATCCTTTATCGAGCACAGGATGATTTCCTTCAAATAGTTCATGAGGCAAAAAAGAATTGCCCAAAGATTTGCTCATCTTCTGTCCATTCACTGTAAGCATGTTTGCATGCATCCAATATTTAACTGGGCCGTGACCGCAGCAGGCTGTATTTTGAGCTACTTCACTTTCATGATGAGGGAATTTCAAATCCATGCCACCACCATGAATATCGAATGTTTCTCCTAGATATTTTGTGCTCATAGCAGAGCATTCAAGATGCCATCCAGGAAAGCCTTCGCCCCATGGTGAAGGCCAACGCATAATGTGCTCAGGTGATGCGTTTTTCCACAAAGCGAAATCTGCAAAAAATCTTTTTTCGTTCTGGCCGTCGAGATCGCGTGTATTCTCAAAAAGTTCATCCACATTGCGACCACTAAGTTCCCCGTATGGGTGTTTGGCCATGAATGCTTTTATATCAAAGTAGACGCTTCCATTTACTTCATACGCAAATCCTTCCGAGATGATCTTGGACACCATTTCGATCTGTTCTATGATGTGCCCAGTGGCAGTAGGTTCAATGCTCGGCGAATGTGTATTGAATTTGGCCATCACTTCATGAAAATATACAGTGTACTTCTGCACTACTTCCATGGGCTCGAGTTGTTCCAATCTCGCTTGTTGACCTATTCGATCATTGCCATCGTCAAACTCAGTGGTGATGTGGCCAACGTCGGTAATGTTTCTCACGTATCTCACTTTAAAGCCGAGATAACTGAGATAACGATAAACCATATCGAAGGTGATAAACGTCCTGCAATTTCCTAAGTGTACATAGTTGTAAACTGTAGGACCGCAGACATACATTCCGACATGAGATCCATGTTGTGGTACAAACTTTTCCTTTTCCTTGCTTAAGGAATTATAGATTAAGAGAGACTGCTCCATTGTGCGAAGATAGATACTGGACGCGGAATAATGCAGTTTAGGTATCTGTAATAGTCCAATACCATTTCACTGCATTGAACTAAACATAAATCACGACGGCATTCACCACGTGCATGCAAGATCTTTCAGCGCATTGCCCAAAACAGGCTTCCAATGGGGATTCTGGGATAAATGCAAAAAAAGACCGTTCAATGAGAACGGCCTTTTTGTAGTTAATAGTTCGAAATGGCTACTTACCTCCTTCGGTCATTACACCGGTACCGATGTATTTTCCTTGAGAGTATACTTCAATTCTTATCAAAATTCCGTTGTTGTTGTATCGGTACAATTTTCCTTCCCAAAGTCTGCCTTCTTTGAAAAGTCCAGACTGACTTAGATTTCCCGAGTTGTCATAAAGTTCGTTGTGACCATTTGGTTTGAACTTCAGGGCTGCGTTCGTACTGTCTTCAGATTTTACACTTGTTTTTCCGAGATCCTTATTGTAAGTATCGGCTGCAGCAATTTCTGCTACCGCGGGCTTATAAGTTGTAATTCCTGATGGTGGCACGACGCCGTTGTTGAATTTGCGTTCTTCTTGAAGAATTCCATCTTCGTTGTATCGTTTGCAAATACCTGATTCCTGACCATTCTCTACCTGCAGTTCTAGCGCTGTTTTTCCGGTTTCATGGTAATATTTTTGCCATCCGTCGCGTTTGCCATCAGAATCGAAGGTGAAATCTTGTTGCGGATTTCCATTGGAGTACCAACGCTTGAATGCTCCGATGTTCTTACTGTCAATCCAATTTCCCATTTCTTCGATTTTACTATTCTCGTAGAAAACTTTATAGGCTCCATAAGGACGGCCCATTTCGAAGGTGATTTCTGAACGTAGATTTCCATTTGGCCAGAATTTGCGCCAAACGCCTTCTTTGCGATTGTCTTTGTAGTTTCCTTCCTCAACAGTAGCATCAGGTTTGTAGGAGGCATCATTCAGCATTTGCCCTTTAATGACCCAGTAGCCTTGGCGCATACCGTTGTTGTCGATGCGATTGAAGTCACCAGCCCAAGCAGAACTTGAGAGGATAAGTGCAACCGCCATCCAAGTGATTTTTGAAGTTAGATTAGTTAGCATGGCGAATTTGTTTAGTCAACTTTACATTGAAAGATGTCTATTTATACGCCTGCTTCGCTCTGTGGGTTACGTACCGACAGCAATTTTTTTGCCCACTTCTATTACCATGGTTTCCACGAGTTTAGTTGTGTCATATTCTGCCTTCCAACCCCAGTCTTGGCGGGCTTCGGTGTCGTCGATACTATTTGGCCACGAATCGGCCAGTGCTTGGCGAAAATCTGATTCGTAGCTAATCTGGAAATTCGGAATGTGCTTTTTTATTTCTAATGCTAACTCTGCGGGCGTAAAACTCATCCCTGCAAGATTATAGCTGCCACGGATTTTTACATTTTCGGATGGAGCTTCCATAATTCCAATGGTTGCGCGAATGGCATCATCCATCATCATCATTGGCAACATTGTTTTTTCGGAAAGGAAACACTTGTATTTTCCACTCTGAATGGCATGGTAAAAGATATCCACCGCATAGTCTGTGGTGCCACCTCCGGGTTCACTTTTGTATCCAATCAGACCCGGATAACGGATGCTGCGAACATCTACTCCGTATCTATTGAAGTAGTATTGACACCATCTTTCTCCGGCCAATTTTGAAATCCCATATACAGAAGTGGGCTCCATAATGGTAAATTGTGGGGTATCAATTCGTGGTGTATTTGGTCCGAAAACAGCGATGGAACTTGGCCAAAAAATCCTTTTTATGAGGCCATCTTTTGCGGCTTCCAATACATGAAAAAGACCGTTCATATTGAGGTCCCAAGCTTTCTCCGGAAATTTCTCTCCTGTGGCACTAAGGAGTGCTGCCAACTGATATACTTCTTCTATACCATGTTTGTTGATCACAGAATAAATCTGCTGTTTATCGAGGGTGTCCACGATTTCGAAGGGACCCTCTAAAAGGTCCGGGGACTGTGCTTCGCGAATATCACTTGCTACTACATTTTCAACTCCTCTTTGCTCACGAAGCTTTAAAACAAGTTCGATTCCTATTTGCCCTGAAGCTCCAATGATCAGCGTTTTTCCTTTACTCATTTTTTTAAAAATATTTCTTCGGCCAAACCTACAAGAAAAAAGATCTTCAACCCAGAATCTGCATTGGGATTCGCTATGAAGTGCTAACACCGTTTATCCCGTATTGCGCATTAGGGCAATTTTT
>JAWXBG010000091.1:0-6993 GCA_034439875.1 Flavobacteriales bacterium | reverse complement strand
GTTGCTCCTCAGCAGAGCCTACTTCCGTTTAACTCAACAAGGCAATTTTCAATCTAAAAAACTATATTTACAACCTGTCGAAAAAGACAGCCACTTACTCTGCATTGCGCATTGGAAGTTTTTTTTGGGTCATGCGCTGCAGCATCTTGCAAGCACGAAATGGCAAATGCCATCAAAGTAGCTGTTATAGACCAATGGAGTGAAACGGAATTGGACTATGACAGATACATAAACCCAAATCAAGCGATAGAAAAATTGCACCCTACTTTTGCCGATGAATGCAGTATTATATGGCTTAGATTTAAGAATCCCGCACGCATTCTACAAAAATTGCCCTCATGCGTAATGCGGGATAAACGGTATAAAAGCACAATAATCAAGTCAGTCAGCAAATTCCGGAGAAGGCGGGGGGAGTGGTTGTGTGGTACATAAGTCCTATTAGTTATGGGTTGGGGGAATTAAGCCGTTGGGATGAAAAATTAATATTTGTAATCACCGAAAATATTACTAATATTCGCTTAAATATTCGAAACAAATTTATGGTTCTATTTACTTATTCCGCATGAAGATTGCGCAACTTAAAACTTTTAATATTGAAGGGTAAAAAAATAGCCCCACGATACGCAGGGCTTAGAATTCTTCGGCTTATAGCCTTATTGTGAATTGTCTTTCGAGTTGCAAATATAACAAAATTATTTAAAATGGAAAAAACTTTAGCACTTGATCTCGGATCAAACTCAATTGGTTGGACTATAAGAGATATTTCATTTCCTGATGAACAGTTTAGAAGGTCTGGGGTGATTACCTTTAACCAAGGAGTAGGCGAAGAAAAGAACGTTGAATATTCGTTTGCAGCACAGAGAACGGCTAAACGTAGTATCAGAAGATTATATCAAGCTCGTAAATACAAACTGTGGCAAACGCTTGAATCCCTCATGATATCAGGTTTTTGTCCAATCAGCATTGAGGAATTAAACCAATGGCGCTGGTATAAGAAGGAGGAAGGATATATAAGAAAGTATCCTGTAAATGCATTGCAGTTTAACAATTGGATAAAGCTTGATTTTAATGGAGATGGCAAACCAGACTTCGAAAGTCCATATCAATTGAGAGCGGAATTGGTGACTCGCAAACTTGACTTTACACTTGAAATCAATAAGCTAAAGGTAGGTCGTGCATTATATCACATAGCGCAGCATCGTGCTTTCAAGAGCAGCAAAAAGGTAAACTTGAAAGAAGATATTAATTTGGATTCGACAGAAGTTGGCGCGGAACGAGCAAAGCACAGAGAACTTGAAAAGAAGTTAGCCGAACTCGGACTGCAATTTGATGATTCCCGAACTGTCGGAGAGGTTTTTGCATTGGCGGAAAAGGTGTTCGAGGAAAAAAAAGAAGGTCGAATAAGAAACAATCTGCACACTTATGTTATTCGTAAGGACCTTCAAAAGGAAGTCGAGAAGATATTTCAATTTCAAGAGCTTTCATTCGGTTCCATTTTTAAGGACAAGAAAGGCAAAGAGCTACCCGTAAATCGTTCTCCTATCTTTTGGCAAAGACCATTGCGTTCTCAGAAAGGTTCTATTGGAAAGTGCACCCTTGAGCCATCAAAATATCGATGTCCTGTTAGTCATCCTGCGTTTGAAGAATTCAGAGCATGGAGTTTCCTTAACAATATTCAGTACAAGCTGAAAGGTGATGCAAATGGGCAATGGAATCAACTGGATATGGAACTACGTGAAGAGATATATAGAGAGAAGTTCATTCATCGCATGAAGTCGAATTTTGACTTCGTTGAAATCTATCTCTTGTTAAAGAAGAAAAATGGACACGACAATTGGGAGTTAAACTACCACGGTAAAACGAACGTTGCGGCTTCGCCTGTTTCAGCGCGATTGCGTGATATTTTTGGTGATGATTGGGACAATCTGAAAATAGACCATGCACCTAATGAGAGGAGGGTAGGAAATCAAGGAACGAAAACATTTTATAGCACGGAAGATATTTGGCATGTGCCATTTTCCTGCGATGATGAAGAGTTTGTTAAAAGTTTTGCAAGTGAGAAGATTGGTTTGAATGAGGAGCAAACCCAAGGATACTATAAACTATGGGAATCGTTGCCAGTTGACTATGCTAACCTCAGTTTGAAAGCAATCAAAAATATCAACTATTTCTTAAGGAAGGGTCTGATATATACAGAAGCTGCATTGCTGGCTAAAATACCGGAGGTAATGGGTAATAGATGGCCTGAAAATGAAGTGGATTTGATCGCAAATGTGAGCAAGGTCATTGAAGTAAATCGACATACGAAAAAGCGGCTGGGTATCGTGAATAATTTAATTGCCCAATTCAAAGCGAGACCGCCACAGGACAAATCTGCTGAAAGCAGTTTTGATTACGTGATAGATGTTGAAGACAAAAAGCAGATAATTCAGGAGTGTCTTGATTCATATGGTAGTACTTCGTGGAGTCGAATGCCCAGCGAAGAGCAAATTGAAATCGTTGATTTCATATCCGAGCAATACCAGAATTTTTTCAATGATGAAAAGCGAATGTTCAAGAAAATGCCCCATTTGTTGGATTCAATGAAATTATTTCTCATTGAGAAATTTGGGTTGACCACAGAAGAAGTAAGAAAGTTATATCATCCTTCACAAGTTGAAATATATCCACCAGCTAAAAGGAAGTATTATGAAGAACATGGCAGGGAACTGCTTTTGCTAGGAAGTCCAAAGACAGGTGCATTCAAAAATCCAATGGCAATGCGCGCTCTTTATGAGGTTCGTAAACTTGTAAACTATCTCATTACAACAGACCAAATTGATGAACAGACTAGAATCGTTGTAGAACTTGCGCGGGAACTGAATGATGCCAATAAACGTTCGGCAATTGAAACTTATCAAAATGTCAGAGCAAAGGAGAACCAAGAATTTGCAGATGCCATTCGCGAATTGGTAAAAGAAAAGGGCAGTATTGCGGATGCAAATAGCAATGAGGACATAGACAAGTTTAGGCTATGGTATGATATGCTGCAGGGAGATGATGCAAAGTTTGGATCGGAAAAGGGAAAGGTGTTCATTGAAAACTCGATTGAGTCGAGAACTAAAAAAGGTAGAAAAGGAATTGAGGAAGAATACGAGGTGTTCGCTGAGAACAAATTTGAGAACATCAATAAACATATCTACTTCAAACTAGAGCAAGCAGGTGCTGATGTGGTTAAGAAATACAGGCTTTGGAAGGAGCAAGAGTGTATGTGCATGTATACAGGCAAAATGATAAACCTACACAAGCTTTTTCAGCAAGGTGCCATTGATTTAGAACATACATTGCCTAGAAGTAAGTCTTTTGACAATGGACTTGAAAACCTTACAGTATGTTATGCAGATTACAACCGTAGAGTGAAGAAAAATCAAATTCCGTTTAACCTCCCAAACTATGACCACGCCACAACCGATGGAACAGCAATCAAACCAAGACTCGAAATATGGGAGAAAAAGGTAAAAGACTTGGAATTGCACATTGAGTTTTGGAAGGCAAAGTCTAAGCGTGCAACAATGAAAGAAGATAAGGACAAAGCAATTCGACAGAAGCACCTATGGCAATTTGAGTTGGACTACTGGAAGGGGAAGCTCAGTCGTTTCAAAATGGAAGAAATAAAGACAGGCTTTAAGAACAGCCAATTAGTAGATACACAGATTATTTCTAAGTATGCATCACATTATCTGAAAACAGTATTTAATAAGGTGGAAGTCCAGAAAGGAATTAATACCGCTGTATTCAGAAAAATATTTGGAGTTCAGCAATTGGATGAAGTCAAAGACAGAGGCAAACATAGTCATCATGCGAAAGATGCGATCGTGCTTTCAGTTATTCCAGTTGCAGCATTAAGGGAACTTATCCTGAAAGTTTGGTATGAAATGCACGAGCGAAGAAAGTTGCTCGAAGGCAGTGGTGTAGAAAGAGAAAATATTCAGTTAGAAATCAATTCGTATGATTTTCAGCTAAAAGAGTTATTACAACAATGCAATCTTCCTCGAATCAATGACGCCATTAATAGGTTGGACAATGAGATTCTAGTCAACAATATATCACGCGACCAGACATTGGCACCTGCAAAAAGAAAAATCAGATCACGGGGAAGAGTAGTTGGTATATTGGATGAACAGGGCAAGCCAATTTATGAGAAGGATAAAGAGGGTAACCCAAAACAATTATTCCAAAATGGAAGGTCTGTATTCAAACGTGATCATCAAGGAGAGCTTAAATTAGATGATGATGGCCAGCCTATTCCTGTATTAGTACCGAAAGCGAAATTCGCGCAAGGTGATATTATTCGAGGCCAGTTATTCATGGATACATTTTACGGTAAAATAAGACCTGCCAAATGGGATGAAGAAGGCAAACCAATGAAGGACCAAGATGGAAATTTCCTGTATAACGAGAAGAACGAAGGGTTCAGATTTGTCGTTCGGAAGGAGGTCAATAAGGATTTGAACATTGAAAGCATTGTTGACCCCACGCTAAAGAAAAGAATAACCGAACAGATCAATGGACGAACTCTTGACAAAACGTTGAAGGACGATGGCGGAATATGGATGGTTGACCGAAATGGAAAAAAAATAAACAAAATAAGGCATATACGTTGTTTTGCCGATGATGTCACCAATCCACTTGCTGTAAAGCGCCAGACCTACTTGTCAAGTAAGGAATACAAAAATGACTATTGGGCAAAATCCGGAGAAAACTATATCTGTGCACTGTTTCAAAGTACAAAGCGAAACAAGAAAGGCGATGTTGTTATCAAAGAAGGGAGGGAGGTAAAAGAACGGGATTTCGATATATACAATTTGGCAGAGATAGCGACCAAGAAAAAGTCCGGGGAAAGCAATGATGCCAATCTTGGTATATTCAGAAGAGACAATCGGACAGGCATGGATTTAATAAAGGAAGATGGAAGAAAAGAAATGCCTTATGCCTTTCTAAGAAAGGGAACAAAGGTCATTTTCTATAAGGAGAGCATTGAAGAGCTTAAGGAATTGCAAAAGAACAGTCCTGAAATGCTTAATAAAAGATTGTACAAAGTCAAAAAGTTTGCGGCTGCTCAATTAACACTTGATTTTCATCTTGAAAGTAGAGACGATAAAGAATTAACCAAGTCCTTTCCAGTTCAAGGATTTTTTAAGAGAGATGAGAAGGGCAAGGAGGTTACATTCGGACAGCGCGGCAAGAAGGGGTTTACTGAGGACTTTTTTGACTGCGATACGCTGAATAGTGGTAAACCTTGGCATAGACTACGATACTCCAAAGATTACTTTGATTTTGCCATTGAGGACAAGCACTTCAATGTTAATCCGGATGGTCAGATAGTTTGGAAAGTGTTAAATGATTAAGAAAACCCTCTACTTTGGTAACCCTGTTCGTCTTTCTCGAAAAGACGCTCAACTCACAGTTGAATTCCCTGAAGATAGTGGCCAAGAAAAGAGGACCATACCTATAGAGGACATTGGAATTATTGTCTTAGATGACCCCCAAATTCTGATAGGACAAGCTCTACTTTCATCACTCTTAGATAACAATGTGGCAGTTTTATGCACAAATAGCAGTCACATGCCTGCCGGTATGTTCTTAAACATGCAAGGTCATACCGAAATGGCGGAAAGACATGGACTTCAGATTGAAGCAAGTGCCCCATTGAAGAAAAACCTCTGGCAACAGACCGTCCAACAAAAAATAATCAATCAGGCTGGCATGCTCCGTCTGTATGATCAACCTTTTCAAGAATTGATCTTTATGGCCGGAAAAGTCAAAAGCGGCGACATCGAAAACAAAGAGGGCCATGCGGCTGCATTTTACTGGAGACGACTTTTTGACCCAGAGATGGGATTTAAGCGTGGGAGATTTGAGGAGGGCCCCAACAAGCTGTTGAACTATGGTTATGCGATTCTACGCGCTGTGGTGGCCCGCAGTTTGTGCGGAAGCGGTTTGCTCTGCTCAATCGGTATTCACCACCGAAACAAATACAATCCGTTTTGTCTTGCCGACGATATTATGGAACCCTATAGACCTTATGTGGATAAAGTAGTCTGCGAAATAGTAGACAGCAATATCGACTGTAGTGAATTGACCCCCGAATTGAAGCGCATTCTACTCCAGATTCCGGCCATGGATGTTCAACTAGAAGGGGAGACCAGCCCGTTGATGGTAGCTATGCAGCGCACCACAGCAAGTTTGGCACGGTGTTTCGAAGGGACTACACGAAAAATTGTGTATCCCCAACTCGAATAACCAACGGAATGAAAGCCCGCGAATCCGATCGTATTGGCATGAGGGCCGACCGTTTAAGTCAATACAGGATTATGTGGGTAATGGTCTATTTTGATTTGCCAACCCTTTCGCCAAAGGAGCGAAAAGAAGCGGCCAGGTTTCGCAAGAATCTAATTCAGGATGGATTTACCATGTTTCAATTTTCCATTTACGTCCGTCACTGTGCAAGTCGCGAAAACGCCGAAGTTCATTCCATAAGGGTTCGGGGCCGGATTCCGGCTCGGGGATTTGTAGTAGTGATGAGCATCACGGACAAGCAGTTTGGCGAAATAGAATTGTATCATGGCGGAAAAAACTCCCCACATCCCGATACACCTCAACAATTGGAGCTCTTTTAGATTTATTCCAAAGCGCCGGTCAAATAAGAAAAATGCCCTTCAATATCCCATACGCATGGGTTTGAAGGGCATTTTTTTAATTGGATATTTGTCGAATTTATCAATGACATCAAGGGTTTTGACCGAGTATGTTGGTACAAATATCTTACATGTCAAAGATCGAAAGCAATTCACAACACGTGAATCTGCTTTTTTTGCGATTGCCTCGTTGGTACAAATATCTTACATGTCAAAGATCGAAAGCAATTCACAACACGAAAAAACTTGACGACACTCGTATGAATGTTGGTACAAATATCTTACATGTCAAAGATCGAAAGCAATTCACAACAAG
>JAWXBG010000090.1:0-17789 GCA_034439875.1 Flavobacteriales bacterium | reverse complement strand
GACCGAATGCTCCTAGAGGTTGCGATGAATAGACAATTTCTCCAAGAGTATTGAATATTCTAACGGCCTTAGCCTCACCACCGCTTATTTCAATATTGATTAAATCTGAGGCCGGATTTGGGTATAACTCAACATCCACTGACGAAACGACCTCGTTTACATTGATATCTGCTTCTTCCTCGTACAGAATAAAATCATCTAAAGCAGCTTCAATAAGCGAACCGCCATCTAGGTTTTGACCAATTTGTAAACTGTCCGAAGCGATAAATTGCATCATAATATCATCCGTTATCGTCACGTAATCGCTCACGCGGAAAGCATGTCTTCTCCACCCTATTTCACCTGTAAGGGTGTTCTCAATATAAGTCCAGCTATTCCCACCGTTGTTGCTGATTCTCACCTGCCACCAGTCCGCATTTGGATTAGCTCCAGATGCAGGTGCATTTGTGTACCAGCGCCAATAGGCAACAATTGGACTCTCGTATTCAGTCATATCAATATCCGAAGTCTGAAGAGTCGTTTTTCCAGCATCCACATCATTTTCGCCTATACCCGCCGCTTCATTTGAGGCATTGCCAGTAACAAAACAATATTCTCCGCCTGGAGTGTGCTGCAAATAAGGCTGCACAACGGTATTTTGATCACCGGGAGTGCCGAATGATCCAGTCGGAATATCTAGAACCCAAATTCCAGTAGTAGCATTATCTCCCTGAACACCTGTTTGCCATGAGCCCCAATCCTCATTGTCATCACAGTCGTGACTGCCAACTTCCTGAACTCCTACAAGAACATAGTATGGAAGATTTGGGTGAGGCACCTGATTTGCGGCAATAGGTTGAATGTTGCTCAAAAGTCCATTAATATCAGTTACACCCAGGTAATAAGCCACTACAGTGCCTTTTGGTTGAGCAGGAATAGACCCTGTGTAATTGTCTCCACCTGTATTGGCCATATCGGTTGAAGTCCAATCCGAAGAATCGTTGATCTTGTATACTAGTTTCACCTCATCGAGGTACTGATTGAAAGGAAAATTCAAATCTAAAACGGCATTAATTGCTATGTCGGTTTCATCAGGAGCAAACTCAACGTCGTTGTGATACAGAGATGCATTGCTCAACAAGGTGATACCATGCATATCGAAGCCTACAATAATGGCATTTCCATTTGGGGTACCGTTAGAAATATCTCCGTCATCGTCATCCGCTTGAAGTGCATCGAGCAGAACATCGGTGAAAGCTTCACCTTCGTTTCCATTGAAAGTATTGGCTTGTAAACCAGGGTAGGTATTGATAAATAATTCCATGGTGGAAGTCCAATCTGCCCCCATCAACAAATGAGTGTCGTACCAAGCACCACAAATGATTTCGCCATCAGAATGTACCTGACCTATGAGATCTTCTGGATATCTTTTAAGATCCATATCGTATCTGCGTATACCATCTTCATTGCCTGTGTAAAAACCTTGACCTACATGAGGGTTGTTCGAAAGAGAAATTGCCCAATAATCTGCGTATCCTTCATTCATAGCGCCATTTGCGAAACTGGAACTTAGGCTGTTATAATATGTATTATTAATTCCATGACCATATTCATGATATACTACATCAGCAATTAAAGCTGTAGCGTTGCAACCACCGCCAATATTGAAAAAGTTAATAGATTCGCCATCGTAAAATGCGTTGCACTCACCAGCTTCATCAATGTTAGTCGTTAGCTGAATATCCATTCCATCAAAAGAGGGCATCCAAAATTTTAGGTGATCGTGAATATCCTGCACACTTTTATAAGCCGACCTCTCTCTAACAGTAGAAAAGGAATTAAAGGAAAAGTCGTTATTGCCTGCTTGCAGAATAATATTGTTACCAGGAGTAACGCCTCCGGTGTATATCCTGCACCAATCTCCTTGTAAACGAATTTGAGCATTTGTGCCCGGGTCGGCGGCGATATTTACGTAACCTGTTTCGTCGGTAGGATAATTTGTGCCTCCTACGTTTACATAAAGGTGTTCGAGTGGAAGTGTTTCTATCTCCCCATAAGGATTTACGGCATAACCATCTCCAGTTACAGTCACTTGCACATCCATTAGCTGAGACTCCGGAGGAAGTCCCATCATGAGTGCTTTATGTTCAGATGGTTTTGGACAAACGGGTCCACAATTGTGATGCATCACATTATTGACTCTATATACAATTTGACCTGATTGCGCATCAATCAGAGTGTAGTAATCTGAAGGTACATTATTTGCGTTTATGCATTTTACACGAGCTTCGTATACCCATTTCACCTGAGCCGTTCTGTAAGCAGGAACTGGCAATAGCTTTAAATCGGAGTTCAATTCAATGAAAGTTATTTCTTGATCGATTCCTTGAACAGCAATCATTTGTGCTTGCTCATTTGAAATAAGCACCTCGTTTGCTGGCGTACCCACATTGTAGAGGTCGCAACCGAAGAGAACTACACTGTTATTCCAAAGTTTGATAGTAAGCGTTGTATTCAAAACATTGGTGCCGTTTACTACTTGAGAAAAATTGACCCAAGTGTGTTTGTCTGATTTTGAAATAGTAGGCTCCGATAATTGGGCAGGATCCACATTAAATACATCCAAGTGGTCAGCAATAAAATTCAATGCCTGTTCCTGAGGTGTATTACCAGTCACAGGAATTGGCTGGCCGTAAGCCCTGTGAGGTAAAGCATTTTGCTCATTAAAATGGACATACCAAGTGTTATTCTGCGCAAGGAAAGCTTGCCATACAGGGGCCTGTCTTAGCATTTGCTGATAGACTTTGTCGTATTCGCGAACACCTGAGGTCAGCCTCACTTCAGCAGGATCCTTTGAAAAAACTGGATCGCTTTGAGCAAAGAGCCCTATGCTCATCATAGAAAAAAGAAAGTAGAATGTAAACTTCATCATGTTCAGGTTTTATGGTAGTAAAGATGTGCTAAGGTATACATAGTTGGCAATATAATCCCTAACCACGATTGGAATCCTTTGGTTCATTTGACGAAGAAAAAAGCTCAAAAAGAAAAAAGGGGATGCCGTTGCATCCCCTTTCTGACTTGCTTTAACTAACTGAAAATTGAATTGATTGGATATAGGAGAACAGGTGTTCCAGATTTAATGGTCCTCATCACCATCCATCATCATTCTCTTGTTCCTTTCCTCAACCTTTTCGAGTTCGCGTTCGGGTAACGTATGATTCACCTCACTTTTCTCCCATGTTCGAAGCGTTAGCCTGCGATACTTGTTGCGATCTTCCAACTCTTTGATGGATATACTTTTCACGTACCAAAAATGTGAGTTTCATCCATACCAAATACAAATATTCCGAACCACTTGTAAACTCTTCTTTGTTAATTATCAACATTTTGAGTGATGAATTGGTCATTTTTTCCCTTGTATGACAAAAATCAGCCTATGAATTGATAGCGCTCAACCCTCGATGGAAATGCATGTTTCACTTTCGCTCCTTATATTTAGGCATAAAACAAACAATATAAGTCATGGAAAAAATTCTAGTTGCAGTAGACTTCACCAAGGTTTCAGAAAACGCGGCCAATTATGCCCTCTCTCTAGCCTCAGATATAGGCGCTCAAGTGACGCTGGTTCATGGAACGCATATTCCTTTGGTAAGTGACATTCAATTTGATATTACCGCCAGTTTAGATTCGATGCAAGTTTCTGCTAAAAAGGACATGGCAGCACTCTTGTTGAAAATGAAGACAAAATATCCAAAGATCAAAATAGACACGAGTGTTGAAATCGGATTTGTGGGAGAGATACTGCGCAAGGCATCAAAACGAACTGATGTTTCGTTGGTTGTGATCGGTATAGGTCAAACTGATAAATTCAGTGAGTTCGTATTCGGAAGCACATCTACTGCCCTAGCCGGAAGTATTGCTACACCGGTTCTCATTATACCCGACAAATCCAAGTACAAGTCAGTATCTAAGATCTGTCTCTCCTTTGACGGAAATAAAATTCCAACCACAACCGGAATCAAATTAGTTTCCAATATTGCCTCAGCATTTGGATCAAAACTGTACTATGCCCATGTGATGGACGAGAATTATCCGATAAAGGATGAGTCCTCACTAAAGCCAATCTTCCAACTTTTAAACGACACGGAAAAAAATGTTCACTTTCTAAAAAGCATCAAAGGCAAAAAAGTGGAGATGATCGAGGACTTTAGTCGCAGATATAAAATCAATATGATGGTAATGGTCGCCCGTGAGTACAATTTTCTATGGAGATTGATCCACGAGCGAAACACAAAGAAAATGGCATTCACGACCACACGCCCCCTATTGGTTCTGTCCGAAAAGAAATAGCAGTTACACAATTCAACTATTGAATAATGAAATTACAAATCAGCAATCAGAAATACATCTCAAAATTACAGGCCGAATTTTCAGCAATGTTTCCATTTCTAAAAGTGGAATTTTTTTCCAAGCCGCACAAAATTGGGAAGGGAACTTCAAAGGACTACATGACCAAGGCAGCCACAACTATTGGTGCATGCAGAACTACTGAAACAGAAGGTGATTTGGAATTTGATTCATCCATTACTGTGAATGAATTGGAGTCTAAGTTCAAAGAGCAATTCGGATTGAATGTTCAGGTATTCAGAAAATCTGGAAAGCTTTGGCTCGAAACGACAGCCACAGACAATTGGACACTTGCAGCTCAAAACAAACAAGGAGAAGAATTGGACTATGTTCAAGATGATCCTAAAGATGAAGAAATAGATTATCACGAACAGGAGTAACAATTTTGAATTGATTTTTTAGAGGTCCTCAAGGGCACTATTAAAAATTACTTTCTACATTTGAGTCAGACTAACACAGCACAGGTTCTTACACCGTTTGCATTTAAGTATGAATCCAATTTCGTTTCACTACATTGAACTAAACATAAATCACAACGGCATTTACCAGTGTAACCGAATAAAATATTTTGGACCATTTATTAAGTAACATTGGTATTATCTGTCATCACTGCGGAGACAATTGTCTTGATCGAAATATTTCTGATGACGAGAATCTTTTTTGTTGCGACGGCTGTAAACTCGTTCATGAACTGCTCACAGAAAATGATCTATGTGCATATTATGATGTTGAAGAGTTGGCTCGTAAAAGTCCAAAGGCACAACCCATTCGAAACCGTTTCACATTTTTGGATGATGCGAAAGTGGAAAAAGCCCTGACTCATTTTAAGAGTGGCAACGAAATTCATGTGCGTTTAACCCTTCCTCAGATTCATTGCAGCAGTTGTGTTTGGCTGTTGGAGCATCTTTACAAATTAAACAACGGGATAACAGAAAGTCGGGTTGATTTTCTACATAAGGAAATCAATATTATTTATGATCGACAGAATACCAGTCTCAGGAAGGTAATCGAAACTTTGGCTTCCACTGGCTACGAACCAAATCTAAATCTTGAAGACCTTAATAAGAAGGAATTAAAATCGCACCGCTCAAAAAGACTCTTTCAAATAGTAGTAGCAGGTTTCTGCTTTGGAAATATAATGATGTTGAGTTTCCCGGAATATTTCGGGCTTTCTAAAGAAGGGGATTTGGCAATGCGAAAGGTATTCGGGTATTTAAACTTCTCATTATCACTACCTGCATTACTATTTAGCGGAGCTGAGTTCTTTAGAAATGCATGGGCGGGAATTAAAAGCCGATTTCTCAATATTGACGCTCCTATTGCATTAGCTGTTCTGATAACTTTTAGTAGAAGTGTGTATGAAATATTCTTCGTAGGCGGAGGTGGCTATCTCGATTCTATGTCGGGAATAATATTCTTCATGCTCATTGGCAGATATTTTCAAGATAAAACATATGCCACGCTGTCATTCGATCGTGACTATAAATCCTATTTCCCATTGTGGGTTACCATCCGAAAAAACAACCTAGAAGAAACTATACCCATTTCAGAAGTCAAACCTGGCGATCATCTTATTATTCGCAATATGGAATTGATACCGGCAGATAGTCTATTGTTAGATGGGGAGGCGCGGATTGATTATAGCTTTGTGAATGGTGAGAGTACTCCTATTTTTATTCTCAAGGGTGAAACAATATATGCTGGTGGCAGACAAATCGGTGGAACAATAAAAATCGAATCAGAGAAATCTATAGCCCAGAGTTATCTTACAGAACTTTGGAACCAAGAGAATTTTTCGAAAGAACGCGTAGAAAAAAAATCTTTCATACATCGTTTATCAAGATACTTTACTTGGGGAGTCTTAACGATAGCCATTGGTTCATTTTTTATTTGGCTTCCATTGAACGCTACTTATGCCATTGATGCTCTCACGGCCGTTTTGATTGTTGCTTGTCCTTGTGCTTTACTTCTATCAGCTAGTTTCACATACGGAAACGGTATTAGGGTTCTTGGGAATGATCATATCTACATGAAAGGACCTGCTTCATTCGAACAAGGGAAAAGTGTAAGCCATGTAGTCTTCGATAAAACAGGAACGATCACCCGAAGTCGATTAAAGGATATGGGATTTATTGGCAAACTATGCCACGAGGAATGGTCGTCTGTTTCTTCGCTGTGCACAGAAAGTGGGCATCCCCTAAGTCGGAGTATCAGTGCCTTTATTAGTAATAGCGATCAACTGTCAATTGGTGATTTCAAAGAAATATCTGGTCAAGGTATAGAGGGCTCTTCTCCAATTGGGCTGATGCGCCTAGGATCAGAGGAATTTCTTGGATTTGCATCTGGACTTTCACATAGGAATGCCAGGACATGGCTCGAAATTGATGGACAAATCCGAGGATACTTTTGGTTCAGCACCGACTATAGAGAAGGATTGCAAGAACTAATTACATCACTCAAGAAACAAGGAAAAAAACTTTCGCTTATCTCCGGCGACAACGAAGCGGAGGCAGCTCATTTGCGCGAGATATTTGGCGATGATTCTACCCTGCTATTTCACCAATCACCAGACGACAAGCTCAAATACATTGAAAGGTTGCGAGAGAAAGGAGATATAGTAATGATGGTAGGCGATGGACTCAACGATGCTGGAGCCTTGCGCCGGAGCCATTTTGGAGTTTCAATAAGCGATGATTCAAATCGATTTACTCCATCTTGTGATGTAATTATGGATGCAAAATCTTTCAGATTCATACCCTTTCTCATCAGCTACAGTGTATTAATTCATCGCATCATAATAGCCAGTTTTATTATTTCTCTGCTTTACAATGCAATTGGACTATGGTTTGCAGTTCGCGCAGAAATGTTACCAGTAGTTGCCGCAGTGCTTATGCCTGCTAGTTCTATTAGTATTGTTCTCTTCACAACCGGAGCCACTTGGTTGGGATCTGCTTGGTACAAAAAGAAGCTACAGTTGGCTAACTGATGCATGTCATAAAGGTTCTCTACTTTTTCTTAAATCCAGATTTTGCATTTGGAATTGTCGTGAATCGTTAAACCCAGAACCCGCATTGGAATTCGCGATGAAGTGCTAAGCCCCACAGATAGCAAGTGCCCTCGCCAGATTTTTATTTGATGGTGTATATTCATACATCAAGAATAAAAATCGAGAAAGTGTTTGATATCAAAGGGGGTTTGTGCTGCAATAGATTTCCACTGCGGATTCTGGGTTAAACCCCAAAGATAGCAAGTGCTCTCGCCAGATTTTTATTTGATGGTGTATATTCATACATCAAGAATAAAAATCGAGAAAGTGCTTGATATTAAAGGGGGTGAGCGCTGCAATAGATTTCCAATGCGGATTCTGGGTTAAACTCTGATGTATGTCATTCGACACTTTGATTCAACTCACATGAGAAGGATCACCGCTTAAGGATTTTTGGCAAAATTATCAAGCGATTTATGGGAGCCTTTTATATTCTACTAGCCGCGAGTTTACCAATAGCACTTGGCTTCCTGATTGCCTTCATCATTTCAGCAAAAAACGGCCAATTCGATGATGACTATACGCCATCTATCAGGATGCTGAATGATGAGACACCAGTATCAAAAGACCAAAACAAAACCAAATAATGCCAAATCTATGAGTGCACAGATTGAACAATTTCAATATGACAACAAAGTAGTCAAACAATTTGCCATTGCCACAGCATTTTGGGGGATTATTGGCATGATTGCCGGACTTTTGGCTGCCCTTCAACTCGTCTTCCCAGTTCTAAATTTTGATTTGCCCTACACCTCGTTTGGTCGGGTGCGACCGGTGCATACAAATGCTGTGATTTTCGCTTTCGTTGGCAATGGAATTTTTATGGGAGTGTACTATTCCCTTCAAAGATTGTGTAAGTCAAGAATGTGGAGCGATAAACTGAGCAAAATTCACTTTTGGGGCTGGCAACTGATTATCGTTTTTGCAGCGGCTACACTACTTTTTGGTTATACCACCGGCAAAGAGTACGCCGAATTAGAATGGCCCATTGACATTCTTATCACCTTGATTTGGGTAGTGTTTGGACTAAACATGTTTGGCACAATCCTTACACGTCGCGAACGCCACTTATACGTTGCCATTTGGTTTTACATCGCCACATGGATTACAGTAGCCATGCTTCACATAGTAAACAGTGTAGAAATTCCTGTTCACCTATTGAAAAGCTATTCTTGGTATGCAGGGGTACAAGATGCATTAGTGCAATGGTGGTATGGTCATAATGCAGTAGCCTTTTTCTTAACCACGCCTTATCTCGGACTGATGTACTACTTTGTTCCGAAAGCTGCCAATCGTCCGGTTTATTCTTACAAACTTTCGATCATTCACTTTTGGGCCCTGATATTTCTTTATATCTGGGCTGGTCCTCACCACTTATTGTACACATCTCTTCCTGATTGGGCACAATCTCTTGGCACTGTTTTCTCCATCATGCTTATTGCACCATCTTGGGGAGGAATGATCAATGGACTGCTCACTCTGCGGGGAGCTTGGGACAGAGTGCGCGAAGATGTCGTTTTGAAATTCATGGTGGTAGCGGTTACAGCATACGGTATGGCCACATTCGAAGGCCCGATGCTCTCATTGAAAAATGTAAATGCTATATCTCACTTCACCGATTGGACAATTGCTCACGTGCACGTTGGAGCTCTTGGATGGAATGGATTCTTGACATTCGGAGTGCTCTATTGGATTGTTCCGAAAATGTGGAATACAAAACTCTATTCGAAAAAATGGGCGAATTGGCACTTCTGGCTGGGTACGCTAGGAATACTTCTTTATGCGGTTCCGATGTATTGGGCAGGATGGAGACATTACGAAATGATGAATGAATTCAATCCGGATGGAACCCTCACCTACACATTTGTAAACATGTTGGATGGGATGAAAAGCTTCTACATGTTGCGTTCCCTTGGAGGACTGATATTCTTGGTAGGCGCATTCTTGATGATTGTAAACCTCATTAAAACTGCCAAGTACGGATCATTTATCGCCAACGAAGCTGCCGAGGCTCCTGCATTAGCAAAAAATGTAGAGATACATGGCAAAGAACATTGGCACAGAGTAATCGAAAGAAGGCCTATCCAATTACTGATTCTTGCATTGGTAATGGTTGCCATAGGTGGAGTACTTGAGATGGTGCCAACATTTTTAATAAAAGAAAACGTACCTACGATCGAAACGGTAAAACCTTATACCGCTTTAGAGTTGGAAGGTCGCGACATATATCTGCGTGAAGGATGTTACACTTGCCATTCTCAGATGGTGCGCCCCTTCAGGTCTGAAGTTGCACGGTATGGAGAGTATTCTAAGGCCGGAGAATTTGTATATGATCACCCATTTCAATGGGGTTCCAAACGAACTGGTCCAGACTTAGCAAGAGAAGGTATGAAGTATGGTCACGAATGGCATTACAATCACATGGCTCGTCCAACAGAAACGGAGACCAAGTCCATTATGCCAAACTACACTTGGTTGCTCACAACACCAATAGACAAAGAAGG
Organism: Flavobacteriales bacterium; assembly: GCA_034439875.1. Lineage (GTDB taxonomy): Bacteria > Bacteroidota > Bacteroidia > Flavobacteriales_D > Sanyastnellaceae > JAWXBG01. Next base: position 7,853 of record JAWXBG010000090.1, on the reverse strand, counting down.
TACACCTGCTAAACTCAGAGCCATGGCCACAATAGGTGTTCCATATGAGCAAGCAGATATTGACAATTGTGTTGCAGACCTAGAAAAACAGAGCCGTGAAATTTATAACGTATTGAAACCATTTGACGATGAGGGAAAACTTTATCGCAACGATGACGGAGAATCCTTGCTCACAGAAGATTCCGAAATCATGGCGCTGATAGCGTATCTGCAAAGACTTGGAACAGATATTCGTGTAAAGCCAAATACCACTGCCAAATGAAATTCATCAATTATCTTGAGAGTATCACCGGAGTAAGTATATACCCACTGTCGGCACAGATCATTTTTATTGTCGTGTTCGCAGTTGCCATCTACTTGGCTATGCGAACCAGTAAAGAGAGCATCAAGAAGTACAAGAACCTACCATTCGAATAAACCTATGAAACTTATGACAAGCAACTATAAGTTCAGCGCCCTTAAAAAAGTTTGGGTAAGCGCCGCAGCCATTTTTATTCTGTGCACATATGCCGCAGGACAGCAGCAAGGGGCGCCTCCAATTGATGTTCAACCCGAAGCCTCACCCTATTCCGATCCTTTGTTTTGGATACTGGCCATAGTAGCACTTGTACTTTTGGTATTTATCAATCAATTGTCTAAACTCTTTGCTGCGGTGATAACAAAACTCGCACGAAAAGACAATGGAAAAACGTTGATGATCCTATTTCTGGTCTCACTGGCCAGTTTAGTTTCCGGAAGTATTTTCGCTGCTGGAGATCCTTTAGCCAAGGCGGAGCAGGTTCCATTCCTGCATCATGGATTTGGCAACAAACCACTCAACATTCTAGCTTTGATTATTGTGTTGGAAGTATTCGTGGTGTTGTACTACTCCTTTCTCATTAAGAAATTTTTGGTAAAGGAGAAAGAGGCACAACCTTATATTGAAAAGATCAGCACCCCATTCTGGGACAGGTTCAACAAATCCGTTGCCGTAGAGCAGGAAGCTGCGATTCTCACTGATCATGACTATGATGGTATAAAAGAACTCGATAATAGCTTGCCACCTTGGTGGAAGTATGGTTTTTACTTAACGATTGTATGGGCAGTAGTGTATATGGCACATTTCCATGTTTTTGGCACAGGTGTTCTGCAACTACAAGAGTTGAAAAACGCCGAAGATCAAGCTGCTATTGATCTTGCCGAATATGAAAAAATGCAATCAAACAGAGTAGATGAATTATCTGTTGTGTTTTTAAGTGCCGCAGAAGACATTGCAAAAGGAAGATCGCTTTTCAAAGAAAAAACATGCACAGTTTGTCACGGCGAACTCGGTCAAGGAATAAACGGTCCTAACCTTACAGACCACTTTTGGATACATGGTGGTTCTATCAACGAAATTTTCAAAACGATAAAGTATGGAGTACCAGAAAAAGGAATGAAAGCTTGGAAAAGCGAAATAAGTGCTCCGCACATGGCGCAAATAGCCAGTTACATCATGAGTTTGAAAGACTCTAATCCTCCGGGTGCTAAAGAAACTCAAGGATTACTCTACACACCACAACCTGCTGTTTCCGATTCGTCTGAAGTGGTTGCTGCTGATAGCCTTCAATTAAATATTAATGCACCGGATACTTCAATGAAACAGAATTAATACGCTGCATCAGCAGAAACAAATGGCCACAATAGAGGATTTAGAAGATGAAGCATTTCGTGATACGGTTAGCCACATTGACGAGCATGGTAAAAGAGTTTTCTTTCACCCCAAAAAGCCTTCGGGCAAATTGTATCGCTGGAGAAGCCACTTGAGCTATGCTTTTCTAACTGTTCTATTTGGATTACCTTTTATAAAAGTGAATGGTGATCCTTTATTTCTTTTTAATGTAATTGAAAGGAAGTTCATTCTTTTCGGAGTTCGCTTTTGGCCCCAGGACTTTTTCATCTTCGTTATGGGGATGCTCATTTTCATCATTTTCATCGCTCTCTTCACTGTAGTTTATGGAAGAGTATTCTGTGGATGGATTTGTCCACAAACCGTTTTCATGGAGATGGTTTTCCGAAGAATAGAGTATCTGATAGATGGTGATTCGGCTCAACAGCGCGCTCTCAAGAAGGCTCCTATGAGTTTTTCAAAGTTGGGAAAACGAATACTAAAATTGAGTATATTTTTTCTCATCTCGGTAATTGCTGCAAATACATTTCTCGCTTATATCATTGGAATCGATGAGTTAAAAGAAATAATGACAGGTCATTTCAGCGAACACATGGGAGGTTTTATCGCCATGATCATTTTTTCGAGTGTATTCTTTTTCATATTTCTATCGTTTCGAGAACAAGTTTGTTTGGTTGTATGCCCATATGGACGTATGCAGGGAGTTCTACTCGACAAACATTCCATTGTAGTGGCGTATGACCACAAACGTGGGGAACCACGAAAGAAATACTCCAAAGAACCCGACCCCACAGCGGGCGATTGCATAGACTGTAGCGAATGTGTGAGAGTATGTCCGACAGGAATTGATATTCGAAACGGAACTCAACTAGAGTGCACCAATTGTACAGCTTGTATAGATGCTTGCGACCATATAATGGAGAAAGTAGACAAACCCAAGGGACTTATCCGTTATGCCTCAGAATATTCTATTCGCACAGGAAAAAGGCTCAAATGGACTTATCGCATGGCAGCTTATACGGGAGTTCTCATTGTTCTCATCGGCATCGAATCATTCCTGTTGGCAACAAGAACTGATATTGATGTATCGGTGAATAGAGCTAGAGGACAAATATTTACCAGGATGGAAAATGACCGAGTAAGCAATTTGTACAGTATCAAAATTGTAAATAAGAAACGAGAAGATCTTCCTTTGCAATTGAAAGTGCAGGGGGCGGAAGTTCAAATCGTTGGAAGAGAGCTGTTCATTCCCGCAGGAGAATTGATCGATGGTGAATTCTTCGTCATATTTCCGGAACATGAAATCAAGAAGAGAAAATCCGATTTAATTTTAGAGTTGTATAGCGGAGAACATCTTCTTCACAAAGAGCCTTTCATTTTCATAGGGCCATCAAACAATAAGAATTCAGAACATCATTAAAAATTTAGAGTTATGAACTGGGGTTGGAAACTTGCAATCGTATACATCGCCTTCGTAGGAGTAATGATCAGCTTTGTAATGCGCGCGCGCAACGAAAATGTCGAACTCGTAACAAATGATTACTATGAACAAGAACTTGTCTTTTCCGAAAAAATGGCTTCTATAAGTAGAGCAAATAACCTAGTCGTCAAGCCCACTGTGGAGTTGATTGATGACAATATTATCATTCAGTATCCCGAAAACTGGTCACTTGGCAACGTCGGAACCATTCGCTTCTACTGTCCCTCGGATGCAAAAAAAGACATACAGTTTCCCCTCGAATATAATTCTGGAAACCCCCAGATTATTTCTGCTCGTTCGATAAACCCCGGTGCATACGAAGTCTATTTCGAGTGGAAGGTTGACGGACTTAGCTACTTTGTACAAGACAAAATGACCATTGAGTAGTGGGATTTATTGGCATCGCCATATTGATGGGTTTAGCTGGAAGTTTGCACTGTATAGGAATGTGTGGACCACTGCATGCGGCTCTACCATTCAACCGCGGATCCAAATGGAAGTATATTCAATCCCGATTCGTAAATCATTTAGGAAGGCTGACAATTTATGCCATACTCGGCTCCATGGCTGGATTCTTAGGAAAAGGATTAGTGGCAGCAGGTGCTCAGCAATGGCTCTCCATTTTATCGGGAGTTTTAGTACTTGTTTTACTTTTTTTCTATGGAACTTCTTCGAAAGGATGGCTCGGCCGTCAATCTGCCAAATGGGTAGCGGGAATTAAAGTTCGATTTTCATCACTGCTCCAAAATAAATCCAATGGCACATTCTTTCTAATAGGTATTTTGAATGGTCTTCTGCCATGTGGACTCGTTTACTTCGCACTCGCTGCTGCAACTGCTACGGGACATCCTGCGAAGGGTGCTCTGTTTATGTTCGTATTTGGCATGGGAACTGTACCTGCCCTTCTTTCATTCAGAAGGCTTATTGATTGGCTCAAGAACAAAATGAAAATCAATACTGCCCAATGGATTCGGGCTACTATACTCCTATCGGGTATGCTTCTGATTTTACGAGGAAGCAATTTGGGGATACCTTATTTGAGTCCCAAAATGGAAAAAGAAAAGTCAGTTGTCGATTGTTGTCACAAGCCTTAAGCGCACAAAACATTACATGAATGCTAAAATCATTAAGTATATTCCTATTCCCAGAATCAATAGAAGAACAAATCTTCGAAAAAAAGTAACGGAAATCTTTCCGAGAAGATATTTCCCAATATAAGTCCCTAAGAAGGAAGCCGCAATGAGCATTGGAACAAGGAATATGGCATTTTCAATACTAAAACCATTGGCAATGTATATCCACAATCGGCTAAAATCCACACCCATATCTATGGCTGCAGAAGTTCCAACAAACAACTCTTTTTCAAGATTGAAAGCCATGAGTCCAAGACCTCGTATAGCTCCACCTGTTCCAACAATGCCTGCCACAAAACCCGATATACCTCCGGTTAATACGATATTCAAATAGTCGCGTTTGAGAGAAAAATGTTCCCACATCAAAAGCATCACACTAAATAATATAAGGAAAACCCCTAAAAAAATATTCGCCTGAAGAGCATCAACGTACTTCGAAAGAACGGCACCAAGGATAGTAAAAGAGACAGCGGGAATGCCAAATTTCCAAACCAAGTTCCATGCAATATGCTTCCTGAAAAGCCAAATTTTGATAGAATTACTGAATACATGCAACAGTCCCGTCAAAAACAAGACCTCGTGATGAGGATAAAACAATCCGGCTATCGGCACAAAAAAGACTGACGAACCAAAACCGCTCACTGTGCCTATAATCTCACATAAAATGGCAAGAACAAAAAATAGTATATCAGCTCCTTCCATGAGGGCCGATTAATTTTTCATCGACTTCAATTTGTCGACATTCACAAGCGTTATTGCGGAGCCCGAAATTTGTATGAGTCCTTCAGCCCGAAAATCACTCAATGTGCGTATAAGTGATTCTGTTGCTGTACCAACCATATTTGCAAGATCATCGCGAGCAATGGCCATAGTAAACTCTTTGTCAGAACCATCATGATAACGCTCTCTAAGAGTAAGCAAAGCTTCAGCGGTTCTTTTTCGAACACTGCTATAGGCCAATGCGAGCAACTTTTCTTGCTCTTCGTGCATTTTACCAGCAAGCAATCCAACGAATCGTTTGCTCACTTGAGGTGATCTTTCAAGTAATGTGAAAAAATCATCACTTGGAAATACTGTAATCTCAACATCCTCCAAAGCCTCTGCTGATGAGGAATGTGGAATTCCCTCTAACAACGGGAGATAACCGAAAAAATCGCCGGGCTGAAGGAGTCTTGTGATCAAATCTTTACCGAGTTCGTGACTTTTAAATATTTTAATTTTTCCCTTTTCCAATAAATAGAGACCTAATGGTGTATCGCCCTCGGAAAATATGAGATCCTTCTTGCGATATGATTTTACTTGTTGTCTTTCCGATATTTTTTTGATATCCTGGAGTTCGTGTAAAGAGCTCAAAAGATCATTTACCCCTTGACGAGAAGCGCCCATTGATTGTTCGATTTTCTCGATTTTTCTGAATCGACTTTCAACCGCATTCAGCAGCTCTGTGTCATCAAAAGGTTTTGTAAGATAGTCGTCGGCCCCCATTTCCATGCCCTTTCTAATATCACTTCTCTCTGACTTTGCCGTTAGAAAAATGAATGGAATTGAAGATGTTTCCGTTTTCTTTCCGAGGAGATGCAAGACCCCGTAACCATCAAGAACGGGCATCATAATATCGCAAATAATAAGGTCCGGCAGTTCCTTCAAGGCCATTTCTACACCTTGCTTTCCATTTGGAGAAGTGGATACTTTATACCCCGCAAGTTCCAAAATTTCAGCAGTGTTTTCGCGAACTTCCTCGCTGTCTTCAATTAGTAGAATGCTCTTCATAATTGCTTGCTGTGATTTGGTGTTAATTCATTTCTTGGAATGGAAATAAGAAACTTTGTGCCGTTATCCAAAGCGCTCTCGCATTGGATACTTCCATTCATCAGTTCTATATATTTCAAAACAATGTTAAGCCCAAGTCCGGTTCCCTGAATATTGGTTGCATTCTCTCCTCTAAAGAATCTTTCGAACAGATGATTTTGATCTTGTTCAGATATACCGATTCCATGGTCTTCTACACTCAATTCAAGCGAGTTTTCAAGGACTGCCGAATGAACTGCGATCTCCTCATTTTCGGGACTGAATTTAATTGCATTTGCTAAAAGATTGATCATCACATTGCGAAACATTTGTTTGTCCAATGGAAATTCTTCTTTTCCTCTATGGTCAAATATGAGCCTTTGGCCGGGTTTGTGCAAAATGTGCATATCGGTGATTACTTCGTCAACAGCCTCTCTCACATTCATTGAAATAATATTGGCCCTAACCATCCCCTCTTCTAATTTGCCTAAAGAGAGAAAGTCATTCAAAATCTCCGTTAAGTTCCTAACTGCACTTTTTATCCTTAAAATGTGTTTATCTCGCTTATCCTGATCTTCATTTTCTGTATATTTTGAAATCAAGGACACTGAGGACAACACAGTGCTTAATGGAGTTCTGAATTCATGAGAAGCCATGGAAATAAAGCGTGATTTCATTTCATTCAATTCCTTCTCTTTGCTCAAGGCCATGCCCAATTCGTCTCTCGAATGTTCTAGCGAAGTAAGTGCTTCTTTTAGAACCAAAGTTCTTTCATTCACCTTTCGCTCGAGATTCTCGTTCAACAGTCTCAACTCTTCGTTCATTTGTTTAATCGCCTCTTGCTGTCTGAATCTCTCTGTGATATCAATTATAAATGCTATTACAAACATTCCATCTGAACTTTCATAATAACTCAAACTGATTTCAAGTGGGAATTCTGAACCATCCTTCCTAAGTCCGAACAAAGTCATGTTTCTACCCATGGGTCTGCGAACAGGATGCTTCATATACGTTTCGCGGTGGTCTACATGGTGATCGCGAAATTTTGATGGAATCAATATCTCAACATCTTTGCCTTTCAATTCATTGTCTTCGTATCCGAACATTAGCATGACCTTCGGATTCGACAACAAGATTTGCCCCTTATCATTGGCGATAAGGATACCTTCATTTACATGATTGAAGATCGACTGAAAACGACTTTCTAAATTTTCTTCCATTCAAGACAAAAGTAAGGGACTCGGGAAAAAGCCCATTTGCAGCAAAACTCACAGTAACCCATGATCTTGGTCATGAGTGAACTCATTAAAAGAACTGATTTAGGTCAGGATTGGGGTTTGTGTTTCCCTATCCAGTCCAAATGAGTATGACCAAAAGAATCGCTGTACTTCAATCCATATCCAAATAATCGATCCATGGCACTATGTCCAACTATGATGAGTCCTGTAGCCAATAAAAAGTCATAATTGAAGTACAAACCCAAAACAAAGAGAACGATGCCAACTGCCTTATGATGCGCAAAATTGTATATCCAAGCTCCCCATTTCCTTCCGAGCAGATAACCGAGTATGGAAATATCAGGAGCCATGAGCCAAGCGAAGAAATACCACCATGTATCACCCGTAAACAAGAAAAGGACAAAAGCCAATGCCAATTGAGCGGCTTCCTCAATCTTCAATAAAGTGTTCATTGTGTTTGAATTATTGTTTAACCCATATTTTGCATATGGAATCTATTACATCGCTGAAAGTCTGCAATGACGGGCGCTTTCTCGATTTTGATTTTCAACGTATATCTAATTACG
>JAWXBG010000089.1:0-11424 GCA_034439875.1 Flavobacteriales bacterium | reverse complement strand
TTGTAGCCTCGACGGGAATCGAACCCATATCAAAAGTTTAGGAAACTTCTATTCTATCCATTGAACTACGAAGCCAGTATTTATTTCTTGAAAAGCGGCGCAAAAGTAGCCCCAAATCTGAGCCATTAAAAGGAAGATTCAAAATTCATAAGCATCAACAACAGAGAACAGGGCCGTAGAGGCTTCCTCTGGTTCTACGGCATGAACACACAAACACACCGAGCAAATCAATTTGGGTTGGCGCTATATGCAGCGTAGCCGCTTTTAATGCGATCTAGGCGGATATTGGCTTGATTCATTTCAAGGGTCTCATCCTCCAACTTTTTCTTTGCCTTATCAATATCAGATTTCAAAGTATCTAATTTTAATATCCTATCACTTTCCATTCGTTGATGATCTTTTTTCTTGTCTTCTACCATCTGAATACTATTGGATATCTTGGAAATGCCCTCTTTAGATTTGTAAATGGACGACGATTTTTTAGTGATCTCAGACTTAGACTTGGTCTGACGAGACTTAATTTTTTCCAAATCCTTCATTGCGCGCTGCGCCTCTTTGGTGTCGAGGTTTCCCTGACGATTTAGCTCGTTGTATTCTACTTGTTTACCTGAGAGCTCAGCCGCAATCATCTGTTCTTTTTGTTCTAGCTCTGCTTTTTCTACTTCCTTTTTTTCTAAATCTCGTTGTCGAACTTCTTTTTTATCTTCCAAACCTCTGCGGATGTCCTCAACCTTGTCAATTGCCGCGCGCTGCTTGGTTACTGCGTTCGTTCCTGACTCTAAGTTTTTTTCGACCCGTGAAATGGCTGATTGTGCCTTCGTTACATCTTTTTGTTGCACCATTGCTTCCTTCGACATGGTTTCAATGATTTCAGCGTAATATCGATGATAGAAGTCTTTGATCTGTTGGTTGATGCTTGCTTCCACGCCATTAACAGCGGTTGAATCGCCGGGTTTAGTAGGTTCAACGGCCAGTATGAGGGTGGTCTTCTCGCCTGGATTATCCACTTTCCAGAAAATGGAAAGACTGTCAGAAGACCATTCTTGAACAATCACCCCTGTGGCGGTATGAATACCGGAGATGCTTCTAGATTTCAATGCATATTTGGTCTTGAAGAAGTCCGACAGATCTTTTTCATATGCCCTGTGATCTGCAGTTATATCCCATTTGTAAACGTATTTTACTTCAGTTCCAAACTGCTCATTGGCCCGTTGAACGGATATAATTGGGCTAGTTGATAGGGATTCGCGAATTTTTTCTTCGCTTTGAGACCAATATGTTACATGGGTCAAAATCAGTAAAAGTGTGAGAGCTGATGCTAGTTTCATGAGAGAATAGTTTAAGCCGCGAAGGTACAATGCTTATCTGTATTTGGAAAATCCAATGATAGCCTTACTTTTGCGGCCCCATTTAGCGCGCCTATAGCTCAGTTGGTTAGAGCAACAGACTCATAATCTGTGGGTCCCTGGTTCGAGCCCAGGTGGGCGCACTGCAGGAAAGCGGAGATTTTTTGGTCTCCGCTTTTATTTTTTTTGGCACTGCAATTCTTATAAGCTAGACTATTTCTGTGGATGAGTCTGTAGGTTTTCATTTGTAAATAAACCCAAAATCCGCATTGGGGTTCGCGCTGCAATAGATTTCCAATGCGGATTCTGGGATAATGAGGCTTAGTTACAAATATTACCGTAGTAAGCAAGAAACAAGAGCAAATCAGTAGTATTTGAAATTCCATCTTGATTGAAATCCGCAGCGCAGTAGTCCGTGCAGCCGAGCAGCGAGAGAAAAAGCAGCAGGTCAGTAGTGTTTACCAAGTTGTCTGAATTTAAGTCACCGGCGCAAGCACATGAAACATACTCGCATGCTCCATTGTCACATCCCGCATTTGGAGAGTAATTGCACGCCAATTGATCTGTGCAGCCGGGATACGTGCAGCTATTGTCATCTAAAGTGGCGCTTAAATCGAAGTTGCAGGCTTGTGGATCTGTGCAACCTAAGCAGGACTGATATTCGCAAGTATTACTGCTACATCCTGCATCTGCATCGTAATTGCAGGCAGCATTATCAATGCAACCCGGATATGTGCATGAACCATTATTTATGGTGGCTTCAATATTATAGTTGCAGGCAGAAAGATCGTTACAACCAGAAACAACTATAGGTACACAGAAATTGTGGGTTTCCGAAGAACCAAAGTCAGCAAGAACCATGTCAACCAATACGTTGCCATAGCCATCAGTAATGTAATAGTCTCCGTCTACATTGCAACTTCCCCATTGCGATCCCCCAACTCCATCTCCATAAACATCGAAAATATTGAAGTTGTAGCATCCGCTATTTAGGCAAACATCCCAGATGTAAGTTGCCTGATCTCCGAGCGAGTTTGAAGGCTGCGAATACAAAATCGTTCCACCCCCATTGGCAATGTTCCAACTGGTTTCTTCTCCCCAACAATCCGTGGTTATATGTAATGTATAGATTGCGCCCGACTGACATGAGCCATCATCGCAAATAGCGGCGGGATCGAAGTTGCAAGCCGAAGAATCCGTGCAACCATCCGGCAGTATGCATGAACCATCCTCATAAGTTGCAAGCACATTGTAGTTGCACGCGGTTGGGTTTGTGCAGCCAAAAACTTCATTTATTACCCTGAAAGTTTTGTAGCCCGCAGGTGCTACAATTGGTCTTCTTTGAACCTTACCACTCGCTGCTTCTGCCTCAACATAATAGTATACCGTGGCTCCAAACGACTGAGGCGGTATAAAGGCCTCCCAGTTGTTGCCGCCAATCGAATTCATGGCAAGAGCTGTATATGTGCCGCCAAGGGATGTTTTGTAATAAAGAGTGGCCGAATTAATTCCTGTCCGATGGTTTATGTAGGCCTGAAGTGGATGTGAAATTAGCTCGTTATTGGAATCAGCAATACCCTGAAAACTTATAAGCAAAGGATCTTCTACACCCACAGTGTGCGTGATACAATGTATGGCTCCACCGGCGGCAATAATGTTGGCTCCGGAGTTATCACAATCGATTCCCACAATGTTATAGCCCGGTAATGCCTGCTGATAGATTCTTATTGCTGTGGTGTCGTATTGTGTATAGTAAGTGGGTAGAAGAACGGTTTTATTCACAAAAACGGCATTGGCATAAGTAAGATAGTCGCCTCCAGCATTGGGGTAAGTTCCAGTACTTGGCTGAGGTGGCGCAGGGACATCAATAATTTTAAATGGAGTACCCCACTTAGTTGTAAAATTGTTGAGCACATAATTAATGTTCGCTTCAATCTGCGGACCATCTGCTACTCCCGTCGGGTATTTGGAAACAATGATCGTTTCCTCGTCCAATAGTTTCATGTGCATGTCGATATGATGAATACCGTCGAAGGGCAGCACAGGCATTTTTATATAGGTGTCGATTCCCATATAATTATTCATTATTGCATCTATTTCGGCCTCTGTGTGATTGGGATAATTGGTCCATCCGGCGCTACCACCTTGATTTTCTTCAAGTATTAACTCAGATGCGAATGCCGTTCCGAAGCCATCCGACATAAAATTACCACCTGTGTTCATAAGGTTGTTTGGTGCTTGCGTGTTGCTGTAAACGGGAAGGCCTAAGGCATTGCCTATTACGTCAGGTGTAACATCGTCAGCAAATCGGGGCCTATTGTATATCCAGTCGACCAAATACAGATCATCTACTTCATCCCCGTAGACCGTATTTGCACCGAAGTCGCGCTCCCATACTGAGTCTAAGTTTACCTGGATGAGGGTGATATTAACCAGATTTAATGGAGGGCCGCCAGCGTTATTTGAGGTGAGATAGGTGGTGGTGGTTGCTACATTTTCGGTGAGTATGATTACTTCACACTCTAGTTTGGACGCGGCAACGATCTTTTTCAAAATACTATTGTATCCCATCCAAGTGACTACAAGCGCCTGCACCTCCTCCCATTCTGCCATTGTTCTCTTATTGCTGAAAATAGGTGGGGTCGTGATACCCCGCTCTCCCGTCGATGAAGCGGGATTGTCGATAGCGTTTTGAATTTCCTCTTGTGTAAGTTGATGTGGCCAACCTTCTTCAGATTGAGCGGTGGAGAGCAAAGGAAATAGGAATGCAATGACAATAATTGCACGGAATGACATCATAATGCGCGAATTTGAAAGTAAAGATAGGAAATGTAAAATGAGCGAGACAAAGATCTGATTTTTGAACAGTCTTTGATGTCAAAGAAGTCGAGAAGTTTATCTTGTCCTATTTTCGTGTACTAATTTTTGTCTATGGCCGAACCACTTAAGAATAGGTATAATAGGAAGTTTATTCAGGGACTGGCAGATGCGCTGAGTCCTGAAATTGGAAAGTTTAGCGATAAAGACTTTGTTTCATTTGTAATAGACAAGGAATGGCAGGAAATGGAGTTGAAACAAAGGATGCGGCGAATTGCTGTAGCATTAAGAAAGCACATTGGCGGAACCTATGAAAGTAGTGTGCCGATTATCAAAAGCACAATACAACGATTGAGAAAACAAGGTGTTCAAAATGATATGTTTGAATATATGTTTTTTGCGGATTATGTAGAAGTGTACGGACAGGATCATGTGGACATCTCTATGGATGCAATGGAGTTTATCACTCAATTTGCAAGCTGCGAATTTGCGATTCGGCCATTTATTGTAAAAGATCCAGAGAAAACAATGAAACGCATGTTGTTGTGGTCGTTGAACAAGGAATCAAGGGTACGAAGACTCTCAAGTGAAGGATGCAGGCCTCGTTTGCCTTGGGCAATGGCTCTGTCTGAATTCAAGAAAAACCCGAAAGTTATTTTGCCCATTTTGGAAAACCTAAAGTCGGATGAATCACTTTCTGTTCGAAAAAGTGTAGCAAACAATTTGAATGATATCGCAAAAGATAATCCAGAGGTTGTTATACATATTCTTAGAAAATGGCAAGGAAAAAATGAATTGACGGATTGGATATTGAAGCACGGTTGCCGAACTCTTTTGCGGAATGCGGATCCAAAAGTACTCGGGAGATTTGGAATGTCTACAGAGGTTAGATGCGCACTGATTGCATTTAAGTTGAATGCCAAGGAGGTATTAGCCGGGGAAAAGATAGAGTTGTCTTTTTCACTTGAAAATAGAGGCGATAGGAGAGAAAAGTACCGAGTGGAATACGGAGTGGATTTTATGAAGAGTGATGGAAAGCAGAAACGAAAGATCTTCAAAATTACCGAAAACCAGTTTGAACCGAGAACGATAGTAAGCTTCACACGAAAACATACTTTGGCCGACCTAACTACTCGAAAGCACTATTCCGGAAGACATAATGTTGTAGTGCTTGTAAATGGAAATGAACTTGGATCCAAGTCGTTTTTGCTAAAAGGGTTTTCATAATTCATCCACAATACGAATATTTTCGGAAACAGCAGCGAGGCAATCTTTTAGTCTTTCAATTTCTATAGGTTTAAGTAGAAATCCATTGAAGTTTTTGTGGTATTCAACTTCTTGATCCGCTGTGATATCAGCCGTAAGCGCGAAGATGGGAATGTGCTGATTCAAACCACGAGTGGAGCGTATTTCCTTGGCGGCGTCATTTCCACTTATTTCTGGCATGTGAATATCCATCAGAATGATGTCGTACGAATTAAGTCTAGCGAAGTTAATAGCCTCGGCCCCATTATTTGCATGATCATAGGCAATGTCCCAACTCTTTAATAGGTAACCCACAACCATTGCATTTACCATATTGTCCTCTGCAATAAGAGCTCTTCTAATTTTGATTTTTTTTTCAGAATCTTGAAGACCATTTCCAATTTTTGAGGAGTGCTGGACTTCGATGGTAAAGCTAAATTCGCATCCTTGGCCCGGCTCGCTTTTAACCTTGATTTCTCCGTTAAATAGTGAAACTAGTTTTTTAACAATTGCCAATCCGAGACCCGTTCCTCCATGCCTTCGGGTAGTGACAGATTTGGGTTGCGAAAAACTTTCAAATATGGATTCTAAGTTTTCAAGCGCTACGCCATCTCCTGTATCCGTAACTGAGAATCGAATGGTGTCGGATTGACTTCCAGAATTTTCAATTTTGGCATGAATACACACAACGCCCTCATCAGTAAATTTGATGGCATTGCTAATGAGGTTTCCCATAATTTGGGTTAATCGGGTGTCATCGAAGTGATAGAGCGATGCCAAATGTTTGTCGGGATAAAGGCGCAAACGCAAACCTTTTTCTTCTGCCAAACCAGCATATGTATTTCGAATATTGAAGAGAAGCCCAGCTAAGTTTTCGTCTCTTGGATCTAGCGTCATTTGTTCTGACTCCAGTTTTGTGAAGTCGAGGATGTCGTTCACAATTCGCATCAGGTTGTTGGCTGAGAACCGCAGTGAATGCAAAAGCATTTTATCGCTGTCTTCTTCATTATTCTGAAGCAAACTACTAATGGTTATCACAGCATTGAGTGGAGTGCGAATTTCGTGACTCATGGTAGAAAGAAACTCCTGTTTGATTCGAGCAGCTTCTTCGGCACGGTTCTTTTTTTCGAGGATTTCGGCCCTTTCCTTTTGGGACTCTGCATCTTTTTCAAACTCCTTTACACGAGAGATGACTTCATAGTTCTGAATGACACGTAGAGTTTGTGTATTAACGACGCTCTCTTTTTCTTTCTGATACTTTTCAAGGTAGACCAACGATAAGCGCAGATTACCCTCCGATTTATAGATCTGATACAAGAGTTTATTGCACTTGTATTTAATCATTGCATTAGCATGAATCTTGCTAAAAGCGATTCCTTGCTTTAGGATTGACTTCGCTTTTTTGGTTTTATCCCAAGCCGCATAGAGAACACCGAGTTTATAATAGGCCATACCAAGACCTAGTTTTTCACCAGAAGCTATATGAATGTCTACCGCTTTCAGCAGGTCTGTTTCAGCATCATCGTATTTTTTTTGGAATGTGTACACTTTGCCTCTTCCGTATAGTGCAAACGCTAAGCCCCGCAGATCTCCCGTCTTTTGTTTCATTTCGATAGACCGTTCAATGATTTTTAAGGCTTGTAGCGGTTTGTTTTCTTTCAGTAAAATTCCTGAAAGGGGATTATAGCAGTTCGATTCAGCGTTTTCGTCATTCGCTTTTTTGGCTGCGGCTATTCCGTTTTTATATGACTTCAGTGCATTTTTACGATCGCCGAAATATTCGTAGATAGTGCCTAGCGACTTTTCTACTTTAGATTGGTTGTGATAGTCCTGGATTTTCTTGTATATGCCCAAGCAATTCATGAGATAGCTCAACCCCAAATGGTAGTCGTCTGTTTTGTAATATATCCCGGCAATATTGTACTTAGCGTCTGCTACACCCTTCTCATCTCCAAGAGCATCGAATATGGTGAGCGCGGCAAGCGACATGTTCATGGATTTCTCATAGTCTCCATTGATCATAAGAAACAGAGCCAACTGCACCATACTCCTGCCTATGGCTTTTTGATCATTTAAGGCCTTGCTCAGTTCAAGTGCTTCTTGGGTTAGCAAGATACTTGTGGGAATATCATTTACCCTAAGACGATATGCATCTTCTAGAAGAAGATCAATCCGGCTTAAATGAGGGTAAATGGGACTGGTCATGTTTTATTTCACCACTTTGTTTTAAAGACGATCTATTGATACGTTTTATATGTTGATTTGTTTCAGGAGGTGTTACGAGGACGCACCAATGCTATTGATGTGCATTTTCTATGCACTGGGCAAGTTTATATGGAGGTTTATCCTCTATCTATTGTTGATATAGAATGGAATTAACGATTATATGGTTTTGGAGCTTGAAATATTTTTGTCCAGGAAACAAATGAACGTTTGTTTCCGTATGCCACCGAACCAACCAACTAACACCATGAAAAAAGCATTATTTATTTTTCTTTTTATCGCTGTATCCCTGAGTTCAATTGCTCAGAGTAGATCCATCTACTTTGTGCACATTAGCACATTAGAAAACACTAGTGAACACATTACGTTTATAGATCACCCCCTGTTAAATGGCAACCCGAACGCCAGAATTCTGGTTACTCAGAACTGGAATCCTCCTGGTGGATTTAACCTTATTAACGATCACGTGACATCCGTTTACTTCGAATTCGTTCCGGATCAGTGGGCTATTTACAATGAAGATTTAGGAACTCTAAATATCGGAGTTGCTTTTAATGTACTAATTGTACTTGACGATGCTGAGGAGAACTATACACACACTGTGACCAATGAAAATGTCGCAGGAAACGTGACTTATCTGCCCGAAACACCAGCTTCAATGAATCACAACACCCTGGTTTTTGAAACCCACATTTGGAATCCTGGCGGTATTGGCGGAGTTTTGAACAACTACAAAACTGGCGTGTATTATACGGATTATGCATGGTCCCTTTATAATGAAAACAGCGAGAATCAAGTTTTAGGCGCAAGTCACAATGTAATGATGCCAGGCTCGAATATGAGTACATATATTCATACAGCAACTTTGGAAAATCAGATGGGATTTGCTTCGTATAGCTACCTCGATCATCCTCAGCTAAATGGGCACCCGGAAGCTATAGTGATAACGACTCATAATTGGAACCCACCCGGAGGTGCGGCTACGTATCTGAACGAAGTCATAGGCGTTTGGTATGAGTCAGAGACTGGACATTGGGTGCTGTACACACAATCAAATGCAGAGATGCCCGTTGGCGCCGCTTTTAACATTGCTGTTGGATACCCACAGCCCATGAATGACGATTGTGTAAATGCCATGAGCATTGATTATTTGTTTCATCAACAGGAAGGAATTATTTATACAAGTTCACCTGTAACGAATAATGGTGCGGTAATTAACGATGCCGATCCAACCATATCCAGCGATTGTTGGTTTTCTTCGGACATTGTAGACAACAATGTATGGTTCTCTTTTGAAGGAGATGGTCAAGAGTATACCATTCTTACCAGTAATTGCGGAGGATCATTGATAGATAATTACATTGAGTTGGGAGATACTCAAATGGCAATTTATGCAGGCGGTTGCGGCGGATTGTCCTTGGTGGCATGTAACGACGATAGCGACCAGTCTTCAGGCAGTAATTTGTTTTCGGAAATTACAATTGAGACAGGTGATGGGGTGACCTATTATGTAATGATCGACGGTTATTCTGCTGGAACAGGCGTACCCGCCGATGGAAATTTCTGTATTGAAGTAGTACAAAACATTGTAGGGGTAACAGAAGTTTCAGGGCCACAAGTAGCCATTTTTCCGAATCCCACGAACGGAATCCTGAACGTTTCCATTTCCAAGGGTGTCGAACTTATTCAAATCATGGATGCAAGTGGCCGTGTTGTGGAAGTGTTGAACCAACCCATGAATTCGAACTTAAACATTGACTGTTCTTCTTTTGAAAGCGGTATTTATTTCCTACGCGCTATTAGCCCGGAAGGAAGTCTCGTGAAGACGTTTGTGAAGGAATAAAAGCTCCAAATACCCCCCGGCACTTAAATGCCGTGGGGTATTTGATCGTATTTTTGCCCGAAAGAATACGAATTATGCAAAAGCTTGTTGAAGATTTTCCCACACATCTTAAGGAGGCAATTAAAATAGGCAATGCCGCGAATTTAAAAGAAACAGGTTTCAAGGCCGTCAACGTTCTCATCTCTGGACTAGGTGGATCGGGGATCGGGGGAAAAGTAGTAGCGCAATTGGTTTCAGAAAGTTGCAAAGTTCCAATTGCCGTAAACAATGACTATGCCCTACCTGAGTGGGTAGATTCAAAAACATTGGTTATTATTTCGAGCTACAGCGGCGATACTGAAGAGACCGTTGCGGCATTGCATTCTGCTATTGAGCGTGGAGCCCATGTCGTATGTGTTACCAGTGGCGGAAAAATTGGGGCTGAAGCAGTTGCTAAAGGATTCAATCATATACTTATTCCGGGTGGCAATCCACCCAGAGCAATGTTTGGATATTCATCTGTGCAATTGTTCTATGTGTTGCACCACTATCAATTGATCGATGGATCTTTCGAAGAACAAATTCTTAAGGTATCCGATGACCTACAAAAGGGTCAGAAAGATATTATCGATTCTTCACTCGAATTGGCTAAAAAAATTCAAGGTAGAATTCCAATCCTATACAGCGATGCACTATACGAGGGTGTTGCCATCCGCTGGAGACAGCAAATCAACGAGAATTCGAAGATGCTTTGTTGGCATCACTTTTTCCCAGAGATGAATCACAACGAACTGGTAGGTTGGAGCGGTGGCGATAATCGCGTGGCCGTGGTTCTGATGCGCAGTGAAGATGATCATGAGCGCTCAAAAATCCGTATGGAAATCTGCAAAAAGCTCATGGGTCAATATTGCGATACCATCGAAGACGTTTGGTCTAAAGGTGGAAATCGTGTTGAGAGAAGTTATTACCATGTGCACTTCGGCGACTGGTTAAGTATACACCTTGCCAACCTAAATGGCGTGGACGCTGTGGCGATTCCGGCTATTATTTTCCTGAAGGCAGAGCTTGCAAAAATTTGAGTAAAGACGTTTTCTTTCAAGATTTGGGACATCTCGATTACAAGGAGTGTTGGGATTATCAGGAAAAGTTGTTTGCGACCAATGTGGAGTTAAAACTTCGACAACGTCGGGAACCAGAGTCCGCTCTACCTGAAACAACCAATCACCTTCTCTTTGTCGAACACCCTCATGTATTTACCCTGGGTAAAAGCGGCAATGCCGCCAATTTGCTATTGGATGAAGAAGCCCTGGATCAAGTGGGAGCGCGCTATTACGAAATTAACCGAGGAGGGGATATCACCTATCATGGACCCGGCCAAATTGTAGGATATCCAATTATTGATCTCGAACATTTTTTTACAGATATACATTTATACCTGCGCTATCTCGAAGAAGCAATCATTCTAACACTTGCCCAGTATGGAATCAAATCAGGGCGTATAGAGGGATTAACAGGTGTATGGCTCGATGAACACGACCCAAAGAAGGCTCGGAAAATTGCCGCCCTCGGAGTTAAATGCAGCCGATGGATTACAATGCATGGATTTGCTTTTAATGTAAATGCAGATCTGCAATATTTTGGCCACATCATACCTTGCGGTATCGACGACAAAGCGGTGACATCTATGCACGCGGAACTCGGTTATCAACTCAACTTCGAAGAGGTTAAACAAAAATTAATGAAAAACCTGGAAAGGGTTTTTGGTATGAGGCTCGTAGAAGGAAATTCTTCGAGGGAGGGAGTATGATGCCGTTCCTATGGAACTATTGCCTAATGCCGACTATTATGATGCAGTTAATACGGAACCCGGACTATAGCCTACTGCTAATTTTCCTCTATCTTGCCTCTTTATCCCGCATTGCGCATTGGAAGCATCTTGAGGTTAATGCGCTGGGGGATTCTCGAATCTAC
>JAWXBG010000088.1:0-23830 GCA_034439875.1 Flavobacteriales bacterium | reverse complement strand
TGAAAAACTCTCTTCAAATATCATATCATCAACCCCACATAGTTACACCATCGGCATTTGTAATAAAGCTGAAATGAAACAAAAATTGGACGAGGCCCTGGGATATGGCTTTAGCTTCTTCAAATTAAAACTCGATGGCATCAATGATCTGCAAATGATCGAAAACTACTCAGCTCTCCAAGGATCTCCTTTTGCGGTTGATGTTAATCAGGGTTGGGATAATATAAATACCGCAATTGAAATAACTAAACTACTTAAACAGCGGGGTTGTGTCCTCATTGAACAACCATTCGACAAAGCGGACCGCATAAATACATCCCTTTTGAAAAAACAAAGTTCCATTCCCATTATTGCAGACGAAGCTTGTCAAACACTTAATGACTTATATACCCTTTCTGATGCTTTTGATGGAATAAACATTAAACTCCAAAAATGCGGTGGGTTAAGTGCTGCAAGCAAAATGATAGTCTTGGCCCGCTCCATGAATCTGAAAATTCTGATAGGTTGTATGAGCGAGTCATCTATAGGATGTAATGCCGCGGAAACCTTGGCTCCGCTCTCAGACTGGGCCGACTTAGATGGGCCTTGGCTCATTGACAATGATCCAGATATGAGAAGTCTATTTCCAATTTAGGAAGTCAAAAAAGATCATTTTCGATATTCATTACACCACCCGTAATGCAGGCGCATCGTTTGTAATAACTATACTCTTAGCCCTTCTAAGAACGAAAATCAAACTCCACTGTGCAATTTGTTCGGATTCTGCATCATACAATAAAATTAGTAAGGCGTTGTTTTTGAACTTTGAAAATGTCACACACGAGAACTTCTAATCCGAACAAAATGAAAAAGCTACTACATGCTTTAATGATTGGGCTGATTCCACTTTCTTTATTTGCACAATCCAACGATGCTCTTCCAAAATCATGGGCATTCACTTGTGATAGAGAAGGAATAATTGAACTAAAAAATAATCCTGAAAACTACCGCGAACTAACCTCTGTAGAGCTCGATGGATATGGGAAAAAATCAATTTGGAAGAAACTTCTCAATCAACTCTCTATGCTTCCAAATCTTGAAGAAGTCACATTCGTTTCAAATGGGTTTGTTGAAATTCCAAAGGGCTTAAACAAGTTGAAGAACATAAAATGTTTGAGTTTTAAAGACCATGAAAGTCTGGATCTAAAACAACTGTGCGACGAGTTAATAGCTTTTGAATCTTTAACCGATTTGAGCCTGGAAGTAAATGATTTCAGAAACATCCCCTCGAACATTTCCCAATTAAAACAAGTATCCCTCATCCACTTTACCAATACCGAATTAGATGTGGAAGACGAAACAAAACTTCAAGTATTCAAAATACCTGTTCGGGAAAACGGAAAAACTATAAGAAACATTGAGGCAACATTCCTTAGTTATAAAATTGACCCAGACGACGAAAATAACAGAACTGTAGGTCAGTATAAAATTCCAAATGAATCGAGAACAATAGCTGAAACGCCTATACTATTCGCCAAAACATGGAATACTTTCGAATCTCCTGTTCCGGGTTCTGATGTTTCTCGCGTGTACTATTCTTCGCCAACAGAAAGA
The DNA here is from genome assembly GCA_034439875.1 of Flavobacteriales bacterium. Taxonomy (GTDB): domain Bacteria; phylum Bacteroidota; class Bacteroidia; order Flavobacteriales_D; family Sanyastnellaceae; genus JAWXBG01. The sequence goes on along the minus strand of JAWXBG010000088.1, from coordinate 22,237 downwards.
TGCGACACCTTGATTTACAGAAGAAGTGGAACAAGAATGATTATTCCCGACAACGCTTTTTTAGACAAATCAGGCCAGCCAGTAAATGGGGACGTGCTTATAGACTATCGCGAATTCCGAGACCCCCTGGATTTTATTGTATCTGGAATTCCAATGTCGTTTCAGCAAGAAGATGGCACGCCTGTATTCTTCAGTTCTGCCGGCATGTTGGAAATCAATGCTTCACAAAATGGGGAAGAAATATTTCTGGCTCCCGGAAAGAATATTCAAGTTGACTTTGTGTCTACAGACTCTTCAGAGACGTACGACTTTTTCACTTACAATGACACTGGTGGTTCTTGGGATCAAGTAGATTCTGCTCCTTTAAGTCGGCCACGCCAATTGAATACAATGCCGTATACGAAGGCTGTGGGCCAATACTTAGCCCTCATGAACGGCTATTTTGACAATCAAGACACTGTTCGCTTCGACAATCGCTTTAATCAGCACTCACATCGATACCTTCAAAAAAAGGGCAATGGAAAATGGGAAACAGGAGCTCATTTTGGACGGACAGCTATCTCCGTTGACAAAACTATGAGAGTACGCAGAATAAGAAAAACGCGTGAAGGAGAGGTCGTTTTCACAATAGAAACAAATAGTCAACTGCATCCGGAAATGCAGCTCTTCTCTACCTTTGAATGGCGCTCTGATGAGCCTTTGAGTGCAAAAGAAACACGTAGCATTCTCGGAGCAAAAACCAAATTCAACGATATACGCGTCAAGGCCGAGGGCTCCGGTGTCACATTTACTTTCAAGGGAAATTCAAAGTTCACCGAATTCAGTGCGACACCAGTGATCAAACAAAAAAAAGAAAAGGGTTATGAGTACGTTCCACAAAAAGTGAAAATAAAAGAATACAACAAAAGGCTTAACCACAGAAGGATGCGTATTAACAAGCCCATTACCAAGTATTTCAAACAAAAAACAAAAATTGAATTAAAGAAAAAACGAAAAAATTGGGCCAATTTGGAATTTTTTATGACCGCCAATGAAGCAGCCATGTCTTTCGATTCCTTTGATGCATACGCGAATGCATGCAAAGCAGATTATGTCAAAATCCAAGACTCAAGTGCCGCCACGCAAGATCAATTTATGCGAACACTGAGTCTCACCGTTATGGGGCTCCATAACTGCGATGTGCTGCGAACACTTGAATCACCGAAAAGCGTTCTTGCTACATACAAAGACGAAAACAATAATCCAATTAAATCTGTAGGCACATTTGTGGTCATGCCTTCAGTCAATAGCATCATTGCCTACGGCAATACTATAGAGCAGGGGGCACAGCGACTTCAGTTGGACAAATCAATGAACAGTACCATTATTGTGATAAGCGATGATGGAAAATATTTAAGCCTCGGTAATAAGGAATTAATGAGTCAACTTGAAGATGCCAACCTGAAATGCACTTTCACGCTAACCCAAGTGGGAACAACAGAAAGCACATTGAGCGAAATAAGAAGTGCCGTTGGATTAAATGGAACCTCTAATTAGTAAAATGGCACCTTGCATCCAATAATAAGTGAGATTACAAATTATGATTATGTTTGTTTCACATGTTGAAGATAAAACTTCGCCAACCTTAACCACATAAACCACATAATCACATGAGTACTTTTATTAAACATCAGGAGTCATACTCTCGAGGAGAGTTGCTATTGCGCACTTTTTTTGGTACGATTTACATTATCATTCCCCATTTCTTTCTGCTCTTTTTCGTCTCCATTGGCGCAATGGTCTTGAGCTTTTTAGCCTTTTGGGTTGTCCTTTTTACCGGTAAATATCCTCGTGGATGGTGGGACTTTATGGTAAACCTCTTTAAGTGGACCTTGCGCATAAACGCGCGAATGTGGAACCTCGCGGATGGCTATCCTGCTTTTGGTCTTAATGGAACCGACAACAACACGAACTTTGCAATGCAGTATCCAGAAAAACTTAGTCAAGGCCTTCTAATCGTGCGAGTACTTTTTGGAGGATTGTATGTGGGAATCCCACATGGCCTTTGCTTATTCTTCCTATTTATTGCCGCTACATTCGTCAACTTTCTTTCATTTTGGATTATACTCTTTACTGGCAATCTTCCAAAAGGTTTGCACGACTTCCAAACAGGTGTACTTCGTTGGAGCCTCAGGGTAAGTGCTTACTTATATTTTCTAACAGATACATATCCCCCTTTTAGTCTAGAAGAAGATGGGCCAACAAATCAACCGTTAGATCAAGGCTTGAATTCATAGCCCATATAATTCATCGGGGCGAAAAAAGGCATGAAGGCGTTTGAACCTCATGCCTTTTTCGTATTTTCTTTTCTCCGCGGTATTCGTTCGTGCCAAATTTTGCCGAAAATATGTATTAGCCATCGGCGTGATTCTAAACCAAATCATCTTTAGCGTCGAAAACTAAAAACATGACTTGGCTATCAGACTTTGGGCACCTATTCTTTCCTAACATTTGTGCCGCGTGCGGGCGCAACTTACTTACTGGTGAAAACGCGCTTTGCATTTCTTGCCAAGTAGCCCTTCCGCGAACTAGGTTCTGGGCAAGAAAAGAAAACGACATTGAAAAACTCCTTTGGGGTCGGGTTGATCTACAACTTGCAGACGCATTTTTATTAATGCCCAAAAAGGGAGTGGTACAGAGACTCATACACGAACTTAAATACAAGGGAAATCAGGATTTAGGACTGCAACTTGGCCGGCTCTTTGGTAAAGAAATAATGAATCACAGCAAATTCAATCACATTGATGTGCTGATGCCTGTGCCACTTCATCCGCATAAAAAAAGGATTCGCGGATACAATCAGTGCGATCTCATTGCAGCAGGAATGAATGAATGGCTTCAAACCGATCTTCATACAGAAACACTTATTAGAACTAATTTCAACTCTTCGCAAACCAAACTTTCAAGATACAATCGGTGGTCAAACGTGGAAGAGATTTTTATACTGAATGAACCCGCAACTCTTTACGGAAAACATGTTTTGCTCATTGATGATGTAATCACCACTGGTTCAACAATTGAGGCTTGTGCTCAAGCTATTCAAAAAGCTGGTGATGTAAAGCTTTCTGTAGCTTCATTGGCGATCCCTTCTAAATGAGATTCGTGTGTTGTGTTCGCGAAATTATCTTAGGTTTGGGGCTCAAACAAACTATATGTTCAAAACCATCGCAACTGCCATTTCTCTTCTACTATCAATCAGTTTTTTCGCACAAGATGCCCTGCTTCTCATGAACGGTAGAGAGTGGAAAGGAAACATCCAAGGCGAAGAAGGTTCGGTGATCCTGTTTGAAGTGACTAACAAAAAGGGTAAGGAAAAAATTAAAGAAGTTCACAAAAACGATGTTTTTAGCTACACTAAGTCGGGTGAATCATCGGTTATTCTTTATGTTCAAGATACCAATTTCGGGGATATCTATTCCGTAGATGAAATGAAGGTATATATTCAAGGAGAAGCTGATGCTCGCGACAATTACCACGCAAGACTCACGGCCCTCGTAGGTTTCCTGCTTTCCGGAACCGCTGCGTATCTTACCGAAGGCGGTTTAATAGGCAGTATTTCTTTCCCAATTGCCTACGGTATTCTTCAGCTTGCTCCGAAAATCCTGATACGAGAAAAATTCATGAGCAACCCTAATTTTAAATTTAATGATGTTTATGCTGATGGATTCGAACCTGTTGCTCGCTCCAAAAAAATATTGTCAGGTCTAGGAGGCGGCTTTCTCGGAGCCGCAGCAGGAATTGGGGTTTATGTGCTTGTGAGTGGCGGACTCTAATGAGAATAGTCGAACATCATAAATTAATTCAAACCCTTTCTCAAAACCTTGTCATTTCCATTGCCGCAGGCCTATTTGCAATTGAAAGCCAGATACTGATTTTAGATTATTTCTACTTTAGTTTCGCTAGTGCCGCCTTCCTAATTACTTGGTCGGTCTATAGCTTTCTTCGCAAAGAGGTCTTGGGCAAAGCAAAACAGCTTTTAGTCTATTCTGCCTTTCTAACATTTGGAGCGTCTGTGCTAAATTACTTTACCTACTTTAACGAAAGATCAGATGATACTTTTCAGAACTTCACGGAAGAGCCCTTTGTTCCATTGCTCACTATAGGCGCATCATCGATATTGGTTCTATTGTACGATCCTTCGTTATTCATCCGTAAAATTTCTTGGTCAGGACTGCGCGGTTACACCTGGATCAAACCTCTCATCATTGCATACTCTTGGGTCCTTATAACGACAGCAATGCAGTTTCTTTTTGATGACTTCGCAGGGTGTTCTCCTTGGATGTTCATAGAGAAATTGCTTTTCGTTTATGCACTCGCCATTGCATCAGACATTGTAGATGTTGAGCGAGATCAAACACTAAGAACCGTTCCCAAGGTTTATGGTATTTCCTTCGCAAAGAGAATTATTTATTTCGTCCTCTGTGTTCAATGCTCAATTGTCTTCCTAGCGGGATACGACACAATCCAAACAGTTGCGATTGCAAGCACTAGCATCATAACGATCATTCTAATTGCCTCATTGAAAGAGGGATACCAACATCGTTCTGTAATTGCAGTAGATACCATGTTTGTAATAAGAGCAGCGGCAATACTACTTCTTTATTACTGCGTATAAATTAGATCCAAGGCATCGCACATGTGTTTTACGGCAAAGCGAATTTCTTCGTCCTTGTGTGCCGCAGAAATAAATCCTACTTCATAACCTGATGGGCCCATATAAATTCCTTTTTCAAGAAGGTATGCATGAAACTTTGCAAAATGACTCATGCCGCTAGCGCTAATCTGATCGGACCTTCGAATTGCCTTTTCCGCTGAAAAAGAAACCCAGAAAATACTGCCCTTTGAAAAAATATGAAATTCATAGTTTTTGGATCGGGCATATTGTTCAATATTGGAAACAAGGTATTCTGTTTTCTCCTTTAGGTCTTCATAAAACCCTGGGCGCATACACTCCTTTAATTGTGCAATCCCTGCAGCCATTGCCACGGGATTTCCCGACAGTGTGCCCGCCTGGTAAACAGGGCCTTGAGGCGCTACCATGTTCATGATCTCGGTTTTTCCGGCGTAAGCTCCAACGGGCAATCCGCCACCTATGATTTTTCCGAACGTGATAATGTCCGGTTGAATATCGTAATAACCTGCTGCACCTTCGAATCCCACCCTGAAACCGCTAATCACTTCATCAAAAATGAGAAGGGTGTTGTATTGCTCTGTCATTTGACGGAGTGTCCTCAAAAACTGACCGTCCTGAAGAAGCAATCCATTGTTTGCCGGTATCGGTTCAATGATTACACAAGCTAAATCTTCGCGGTACTTCTCCATCGCACCAGTCAATGCTTCAACGTCGTTCAATGGAACAACGATTGTCTCTCTTGCATAGGCCTCCGGAACACCAGCTGAAGAAGAGGTGCCGAGGGTTGCAAGTCCACTACCTGCACTCACCAAAAGTCCGTCCACATGACCGTGATAACATCCTTCAAACTTGATTATCTTGTTTTTTCCGGTGTAACCTCTTGCGAGTCGAATAGCACTCATTACGGCTTCAGTGCCACTGCTCACAAATCGAATCTTCTCAACGTATTTGTGATTATCCAAGATCAAACCGGCAAGTTGATTTTCCTTTTCAGTAGGCGCACCAAAACTGCTTCCAAGAGCTACCGCATCCTGAACCGATTTCACTACATGCGGATGCGCATGCCCCAAAATCAAAGGGCCCCATGAACAACAAAAGTCTAAATAAGAATTCCCGTCTACATCCCATATCTTACTTCCCTCTCCTCGTTCAAAAAAAATCGGCGTGCCTCCAACCGATTTAAAAGCTCGCACAGGAGAATTGACTCCTCCCGGAAAAAGTGTTTTCGCCTTTTCAAATAACTCCTTCGATTTTTCCCTGCTCATGGTTTCAATTTCTGCTGCAAAATTAGTCCCTTGGTGGCTTTCATATTGTCATGGAATTGTGCGATAAAGTCAACTATATATGCGCCGATGTATAACCTCTGAACCAATTGAAATGACCAGCCAACCTATCGCCTAAAAAAATAGTCTTTACTTAGCACAATCATGAAAACCTTACTCGCGCTCTTGTTTTCTGTATCTCTCCTTCACTTTTCGTTTGGTCAAACAACAAGCGATTGCGAAGGAGCTATTCCGGTATGCGAAGGATTTTATGAAGAAACAACTGCCCCTTTTAGCACTGGCAGTGTAACGGAAATCCCCTTCACGTCATGTAATACGGGCGAATTCAACTCCGTTTGGTATGTGTTCACTGTGCAGGAAGATGGTCTTCTCAGTTTCATTCTCGACCCTGCCGATGACATTAGTGACTATGACTGGGGCCTCTACGATATCAGTTCAAATGGCTGTGATGGAATTTCTTCGGGTGCCTCGCCCGAAGTGAGTTGCAATTCCTGGGGTGTTCTTGGTGTAAATGGTCCAACGGGAATATCGACTGACAATGGCGGAACTGGTAATTCAAATGGCCCGGGCGACCTGCTCGGGCCGCCTTTCAATGCCGATCTCTCGGTAACTGCTGGCACTACATTCGCTTTAGCTGTAATGAACTGGTCAGGATCCCTAGACGGTTACTCCCTGAACTTTGCCGAAAGCACTGCTTCCATTTTTGATGACATACCTCCATCCATTACCTCGGTTGTCCCCGACTGTTCTGGATCTGAACTCATTATCACCTTTAGCGAAAATGTTGTAATTGAGTCCATACAACTCGACGATTTCAGTATTACCGGGCCTGGTGGCTCATATACTGTGGCCTCATTTGAGGCTGAAGGAGGCGTTAACGTTTCAATGGACGATGTGTTTACTATTACACTGGGCAATCCGATCACTGAATCGGGAAGCTACGAATTAATCCTCGAAGAGTTTGCCGACTTTGTACAAGATCCATGTGGAAATACAGCTACAGGCTCATTCACGTTTGAGATAAGTGGTTTAATGAGCTTCGACTATGTTATTTCAGCCGCATGCAATGGCGGTGCTGGAGAAATTGAATTGATTGACATTACAGGTGGTATTGAGCCATACTCATTTTCATTGAACAACGTTTTACAAACAGGCAATGTATTCGATGACCTCAATCCCGGCAATTATTCCATCACAATGGAAGACAATCAGGGTTGTGAGCTTACTCAAAATGTAGTCGTAGAAAACTTCATGCTCTCAGTCAACGCTGGTCCAGATAGTGTTTTGTGCGCTATGAATTTTTTTCTTGAAGGTTCTTATAACGCAGGAAACTTTTCCTGGGAAACACCTGTCGGCATAGTGGTTAATGAAGTTGCGGATGCCGAGTCTTTCGTTACTGCAAATGCACCAGGAGTGTACACATTAATTGCTGTGGCCCACCTAAACGATTGCCAAGTGAGCGATGTTGTGGAACTCACGTTTTCCTACCCGCTTAATCAGGAAACTCAAACAACTGACGCCTCATGTCATGGGTTCTGTGATGGTTTTGTAGAGATCGTTTCAAATAGCGGCGAGCTTTCTGCGAACTTGAATGGAATCACTCAAAACGGAGAAAACATAATTTTCGACGGCCTCTGCGATGACCAGTATTTAATCTGGATCAGCGACTTTGCGGGCTGCTCTACCAGCGAAGTCGTTAATATTTATGAGCCGCCGGCGGTCGTTGCAAATTTCTCAGCATCACCGCAACCTCTTGAGTTGCCAGAAACGACGATATTTTTTACCAACGAATCTCAGAATGATAGCATCGTTCATTGGTACTTCGGAAATCCGGCCTTCGGTGAATCAATTGACAATGAAACGAGCTTTTCGTTTCCCCAAGGGATTGGAGGCACATACGAGGTAATGCTTGTTGCTACAGATATTTATGGTTGCCTCGATTCTATTTCTAGTTTCATAATAATAGAAGACAACTTTAGTGTTTTTGCTCCCAATGCATTCACTCCTGATGGCGATGGGGTCAATGATATCTTTCAAGTCGAATTCTCCTATGCTCCTCTTGAATATGAGTTATACATTTTTAACCGATGGGGCGAACCCATTTTTGTAAGTACCAACTACAATGAAGCTTGGACAGGAAATGTTTATCGAGGCAATTACTTCGCTCAAAACGGGGTTTATCAATGGCTTTTGAAAGTGCGTGGCAATGAGCCAAATGTGCGAACACTTTCAGGAACGGTTGTCCTTTTCCGTTGATCTAAGTTGCACGTTCGAAAGCTTGCTCGAAAAAAATACGCATTTCCATTTTTATTCTGACTTCGCGGCTTTCCTTTGCACTCAATCATGAATGAAGGCGCAACGAATATTATGACATTTTCGAACAACCCGGAATTTGCCATTCAAAAAGATCAGCAAGATCCATTGGCTTCATATCGGCAGAAATTTTTATTTCCTCAGCACGATAATAAACCGATGCTCTACTTCACCGGAAACTCTTTGGGACTCCAGCCTATAGGTGTGCGTGAGGCTCTTTTGCAAGAATGTGCCGATTGGGAAAAATTCGGGGTTGAAGGTCACATGCTTTCGAAAAATCCTTGGTACAGCTATCACGAGCGATTTACTCAAGGCTCTGCAAAACTAGTAGGCGCTCTAGAAGAGGAGGTAGTTGTAATGAATCAACTAACTGTCAACTTGCAACTTCTGCTTATCTCATTCTATCGCCCTTCTGGAAAAAGGAATAAAATTCTTTTTGAACACAAACCCTTTCCCAGCGACCAATATGCCTTCGAAAGTCAAGCAAAACTTCACGGCCTGAATCCTGAAGATGTCCTGGTGGAAATGAAGCCTCGCACCGGAGAATACAACTTGCACACCGAAGATATCTTGAGCAAAATTGAAGAGCTGGGCCCCGAATTAGCCTTGGTCTGCTTTGGAGGTGTCAACTACTTTACCGGACAATTTTTCCATTTAGAAAGTATTACTCAAAAAACTCATTCAGTTGGAGCGATAGCAGGTTTCGATCTTGCACATACCGCCGGAAACCTTCCATTAGAATTGCACAACTGGAATGTTGATTTCGCGTGTTGGTGCACCTATAAATACCTCAATTCCGGACCCGGAAGTGTGGGCGGGGTATATATTCATCAAAGGCATGTGAAAAACCCAGATTTGATTCGACTTGCCGGTTGGTGGGGCCACGACAAATCAACACGTTTCAATATGGAACCGAACTTCCAGCCTATGAAAACGGCCGAATCTTGGCAATTGAGCAATGCTCCTATCATGTCGATGGCTGTGCACAAAGTAGCTCTCGACTTGTTTTCTGAAGCAGGGATGCCAGCTATTCGCAAAAAGTCGGTTGAACTAACTGCTTATCTCGAGTATATTCTTGGAGAAGTGCAAAACGAAACCGGTGTAGCCCTAGAAATCATTACTCCCTCAAACCCTGAAGAGCGCGGGGCTCAACTTTCTGTGATTGTTCTGGGAGCCACAAAATCTCTGGTAAGCAGACTTTGGGATGCTGGAGTAGTAGTGGATTGGCGAGAACCAAACGTTATTCGAATGGCTCCTGCGCCTTTGTACAATTCATTCACAGATATATATAGCTTTGGAAAAGTTTTTTCAAATCTGCTTCAAGCAAAACCATAAAAGATGCCAATCAAAAAATTCGCCGTTATAGGAGTCGGTAGATACGGTGCTGAAATAGCTACACGACTCGCTTCTCAAGGTGCAGAAGTTTATGCTTTCGATACCAACGAAGAAAAAATTGAAGCCATAAAAGACACTGTGGCACTTGCCATAACTGCCGACAGCACAGATAAAAAGGTTCTTATTGCCAACAAAGTGCATGAAATGGACGCTGCGGTAATTGCAATTGGAGAAAATTTTGAAGCTACCATTCTCACCGCCCTCAATCTGATTGACATGGAACTGCCGCGGGTTATTGCGCGTGCAAGTGGCGAAAATCAAGTGCGCATTCTTGAAAAAATCGGCGTTCAAGAAGTGCTCTCACCAGAAAGTGAAGTAGCGGGTATCATCTCTGAAAGACTCATCAATCCAAGTATAACAGCGTTTCTGCGACTGCCGGACGAGTACGAGATTGCGGAAATAAAATGTCCTAGAGGTGTGGCAAACCGAACTCTCCATGAAATTGGATTGAACACCAAGTACGACCTTATGCTCATAACCCTCAAAAGAGCATACGAAGTGGGAGAAGGTGAAGATGGTGAAATTGAAGTAGAAGAACACACGATCGGACTTCCAAAACCCGAAACCGTGGTCTACGAAACAGATACACTAGTGGTTTTTGGAACCCTTCGAAATGTAAAAAGATTTATAGAAATCAACGAATAGCATTTCGTTGATATATCAAGTAAGTCCTGTGCTGTTTATTCAATTGATTGTCGGATAATCCATTCGGCCCTATTGGCATCGTTTTTCTTCCTAATACCTCGTTGTCAAAGTTTCCATTGTGTAGACAGGATTCGAGACCTTCAAAACTAGTAAATGCCCCATTTGATGAGCCAATTCTGTGACAAACACTTGAAATACAATGGTTGTCGACAATGGGCCTGATGCGCGTCGGATAGCGTCAAAAACGCCTACAGTGCGCACCCTATAATGAACTACTTTCGCAACCTGTTCACAAAGCCATGGATCAGAGATTAAAAAACCTAGAAGATAAAAAAGCCCAAGCCCTTGAGGGTGGTGGCCTCAAAAGAATTGAAGCCCAACACAAAAAAGGGAAACTCACGGCCCGTGAGCGAATTCACTTTCTATTGGACGAGGGTAGTTTTGAAGAAATGGGTATGCTCGTAACTCATCGAAGCACAAATTTCGGATTGGACAAAGAGAAATATCCCGGCGACGGCGTTGTAACGGGGTTCGGTTATATCAATGGTCGGTTGGTCTATGTTTTCTCGCAGGATTTTACCGTTCTCGGTGGATCACTCGCCGAAGCACATGCCCAAAAAATATGCAGGGTAATGGACTTGGCGTTGCAAAATGGCGCTCCGCTCATTGGCTTAAACGACAGTGGTGGAGCCCGAATTCAAGAAGGGGTAGTTTCATTAGGGGCTTATGCCGATATTTTTTATCGCAATGTTCAATCTAGCGGTGTCATTCCTCAGATTTCTGCTATCATGGGACCCTGTGCCGGTGGTGCTGTTTACTCTCCGGCCCTCACAGACTTTACCCTAATGGTAGAAAATACGAGCTACATGTTCGTTACAGGTCCCAACGTTGTAAAAACCGTTACACACGAAACCGTAAGCAGCGAAGAACTTGGGGGTGCTTCCACGCATAGCACAAAAAGCGGAGTTACACATTTCACCGCAGAAAACGATGTAGCGTGTATTCGTCAAATAAGAGAACTCCTCACATATATTCCTCAAAACTGTGAAGAAGAGTCGCCGACTATTCCATATCCTGCGAGCGATAATGCACGTCCAAAATTAGATTCGATTATTCCCTCAAACCCGAATCAGCCTTATGATATGCACGATGTCATTGGAGAGGTGATTGATGAAAATTCTTTTTTCGAAGTTCATAAGAACTATGCGGAAAACATCATTGTCGGCTTTGGTAGACTAAATGGAAAAAGCATAGGAATTGTAGCAAATCAACCTGCATATTTGGCTGGGGTACTTGATATAAAATCATCCAATAAAGCTGCTCGATTTGTTCGATTCTGCGATGCTTTCAATATTCCTCTTCTCGTATTTGAAGACGTTCCGGGTTTCCTTCCTGGCACAGATCAAGAATGGAATGGCATCATCACAAATGGCGCGAAATTGCTCTATGCGTTCAGCGAGGCCACTGTTCCGCGTGTGACCGTAATCACCAGAAAAGCATACGGTGGTGCCTACGATGTGATGAACAGCAAACACATTGGTGCTGATATGAACTACGCTTGGCCGACTGCCGAAGTTGCAGTAATGGGCGCAAAGGGTGCGGCTGAAATTATATTTAAGAAAGAAATTGCTGAGAGCGCCGATCCGGAAGCAAAATGGAAAGAAAAAGAAGCTGAATACGCACTCCACTTTGCTAATCCATATAGTGCGGCCGAACGCGGCTATGTTGATGAAGTAATTCTACCAGGCGAAACAAGAGAAAAACTAATCAAAGCTTTTGAGATGCTTCGCAACAAAGTTGTAAATCGTCCAAGGCGCAAACACGGAAATATTCCACTCTGATCTAATACAAAAATATGGTTCGTTCAATGACCGGTTTCGGCAAAGCTGAGGCTACTGTAGGTAATAAAAAATTCTCTGTTGAAATCAAGTCGCTCAACAGCAAAGCTTTTGATCTCAATCTCAGAATGCCCAATATCTATCGCGAAAAAGAGATGGAATTGCGCACGTGGCTTGGCGAAAACATTCAGCGTGGAAAAGCTGATGTAATCATTTACTACGAAACCATTGTTCCTGAAAAAAGAATGGCCTTCAATAAAGAATTGATGATCGCATATTATGCCGATCTGAAAGAGGTGGCCGATAAAACCGGAATGAGCAATGGAGATTTTTTGAACGCCATGATTCGCATTCCGGATGTGCTCAAACCAGAGAACCAGGAAATGGATGAAGATGAGTGGAAGGGTCTTCTAAGTGCGGTTCACGAGGCATATAAACGCTTCGATCAGTATCGTACTATAGAGGGGGCGCGTACCAAAAAAGAATTTGAAGATCGTCTCGGATACATTCTTAAAGGCCGTGAGGAATTGCTACCCCTGATAGAAATAAGGGCTCAAAAAGTCAAAGACAAATTGCATGCTAGTTTGGAGGAAAGCATCGGTAAAGACAAGATTGATCCGAATCGTTTTGAGCAGGAAATCATTTACTACCTCGAGCGCTTAGACATCAGTGAAGAATTTCATAGGCTTGAAACAAACTGTCAGCACTTTCTTGATGAACTCAATCTAGACGGGCAGGGTAAAAAATTGGGATTCATTACCCAAGAAATAGGGAGAGAAATCAATACGATTGGTTCAAAAGCAAACGATGCCGACATCCAAAAAGTGGTTGTGAATATGAAAGATGAATTGGAGAAGATTAAGGAGCAAATTTTTAATGTTTTGTAGTCATCAGCGATTGCCTTTGTTTTTCTAACCAAGCGTTTCATTTATAGCGTTCCTTCTCTTTTCGGCTGCACTTTGCATTCAAAACCTCCATTTGAATGTAAATTAGGCGGCTCAAGAGGTCAAAATACATGAGCAACAACGGAGGAAAAGCATTCATTTTTTCTGCCCCTAGCGGCGCGGGTAAAACAACCATTGTGCGTCACCTCTTAGATATTTCCGATCTCAATCTTGCCTTTTCCGTATCTGTTACGAGCAGACAAAAAAGAGACAATGAAGTAGAAGGCCACGATTACTATTTTGTTAGTCCTGAGGATTTTAAAAAGCGAATCAACAATAGGGAATTCCTCGAGTGGGAAGAGGTTTATTCAGGCCAATTCTACGGAACTCTTAGAGGTGAAATTGACAGAATTTGGGCTGCGGGTCACAACGTTATATTCGACATTGATGTTGAGGGTGGGTTGAACCTCAAAAAACATTTTGGCAACAATGCCTTTGCTGTATTCGTTCAACCACCAAGCCTTGAAACACTTCGCTTTCGACTCAGAAACAGAAGTACAGAGAGTTCAGAAAAAATTGCAATGAGAATCTCCAAAGCTGAAAAAGAACTAACCTTCGCGCCGCAATTCGATTACTTACTGCTGAATGACACCCTCGAAGTAACGCTTCAAACGGCAGAAAAGAAAGTCCGCGAAATACTCAGCAAATGAAGACGGGACTCCTCTTTGGGTCTTTTAATCCAATTCACATCGGACATTTGGCCGTTGCCGAGTATTTTGCTACTCAAGGCGGAATGGACGAGGTTTGGCTTGTCGTAAGTCCTTTGAACCCATTCAAAAACGAGACAGGTCTAGCCCCTTCCCCTGATCGCCTGGCAATGGCCAAACTTGCCGCCGCGAAAAACCCGCGTCTTCTCGTTTCCGATTTCGAATTCTCTCTTCCCAGTCCTTCCTATACAATCGACACCTTAACTGCTCTGCAAGCCCAATTTCCCGAAAGGATTTTTCATTTGCTTATGGGGGAAGATCTAGTTGCCGGATTGAAGGATTGGAAAAAGCCCGAAGAGATTGTAAAACGTGGTAACATCCTAGTCTACCCGCGTAATACATCAACCATTCTTGATACAGGTTTTAAAACAGAGCCTGCGCCAAAACTGGACATTTCATCTACCTATATCCGTGCTTGTATCGCTTCTGGATTTTCTGTGCGTTACCTCCTTCCCGACGAGGTGATTCTTTTCATTGAAGAGAAAAGTCTTTATCGGTAATCCCTCTGTAAGTCTTTGTTTATAGGTCTTTCAGCCGCGTCGAAATTTTTGGCACGGTGATTGAAAACGTCACTGTAACAAATTAAATCTTCAAAGCCATGAACGAATTAAAAAACAAATACAATGCGCTGAGGCACCAAGCTGTAGAACTGATGCAAACAGGAAACGTAAACGCCTACCTCTCAAAATTGGTGGCAATGAACGACGTGAAACTCCAGTTGATTCAAGTGTCTGCTTTGAAGTAAACCGACGAATACTTCTCAGTGGTTTTAATAGATAGGTTAAAGGTTGATTGAAACGCCCCGATTTTATTGGGGCGTTTTCTTTTTCTGGTCACCATCAAGTCAGAAAACAGACCTTCGCTACCGAAAAAGAATGCATTACGTTGGGTCAAACTTCATCTAAACAATTGATTATAACATCTCATTACTTCGGCTGTACATTCCTTTTTTGTATCATCAGATAAAAATGATCTTTGGATGTACTCTTCAGGGGGTTTTTCAGGAGACCTTCAACACGAAAAAGTATGCTGAGCAATCGCATGACATCACGTTGTTTTTCAATGTGTTAAAATCCATGGGTTATTTTTGTAACTTTCGCTTAGCTTCGGCGTCATATGCCTGAAAACCTTCCACTGCTGCGATGACCGTAAAAGAGTATAATGAGTGTGTAGACCTCTACTCCGATGGCTTGTTTCGCTTCTTGGTAAAAAACACCAAGGACCGAGAAAAGGCTCAAGACTTGGTGCAAGACACCTACGCTAAGCTTTGGACCAAAGTGGAGGATGTTTCGTTTGAAAAGGCGAAAAGCTACATTTTCACTTCAGGATATCACACCATGATAGACTTGTTTCGAAGAGAGAAAAGACAACTCGAATATTCGGCAGAAGAAATAAGAACAGGCACTTCTTCTACTTCGAGACAATACAACGACCTGAATGAGGTTTTGAATGAGGCACTCGACAAATTGCCTCCTGTGCAGAAATCGGTGATCATGCTGAGAGACTATGAAGGATACAGCTACGAAGAAATTGAAAAAATCACTGGACTGAACGAATCACAAGTGAAAGTATACATATATAGAGCAAGGGTAACTCTAAAAAATTACCTCGTGAAATTGGAAAACGTCATATGAACATCACCAGAAATAACTACGAACCTTTCGTAATCGATTATCTCGATGGCACCTTGAGCCCAGAGATGACGGCCGATTTGTTGTTGTTTCTGGAGCTCAATCCCGATATCGCCGCCGATGTCGATGGTTTGCTGAACGATCCTATTCCCCTTGATATATCAAGCACTTTCTCCCTCAAAGATTCTCTTAAAAAAGATGAGCCTTCATTTTCTCAAAGCCGCGCCGATGAACTCATGTTTCTTGCAAATGAAGGTCTAGCAGGCACTACAGAAATCGCAGAGTTGAATGTTCTGCTGAGCGACTATCCCGCCTTACAGGTTCACATGGACGCCATGAAAAGGGCTCGATGGACTCCTGAACCCATGGTCTTCGCCAATAAAGAATCTATCAAAGTGCCCGACGCTGTCGACCTCTCTCAAGATGACTATCGACTAGCCGCTTTGCTTGAAGGCGACTTGAGCAACTCAGAAAAAAATAGTTTCGAAAAAGAAATAGCCTCTTCTCAATCTCTTTCTTTATCGTGGAGCGCGATGCAAAAAACACGTCTTGCTGCCAAAGAAATTGTGTTCGAAAAGAAAGATTCTCTCTATCAAAAGCAAGCCAAAGTCATTGCGCTTGGTCGCGCTTTATACTTCTCTGCAGCAGCATGCGCGATTCTCTTTGTTGCAATCTTTTGGAAAGATTCTTCGACTCCGGCAGAAATTGCCGGTGATTACAAACACGAAATACCTGTTAATCAGAATTCAAATCAAGGCGATAAACCTGAAAAAGAGATTATCGAAACGCCTAGTAATCTCCCCACTGTTTCACCTTCCGATCTGGCGAAGGATGACTACAATAAAAATAGAGTAAATAACAAAATTCCTTCATACCCCGATCCCATTGCTTATCCGAGTATAAAAGAAGACTACGCTCAAGAAACCTCAACGAAGATTGGTAGAATAAAACTGAAAAATCAGGACAAACTTCATACTACAAAATCTGCAGGCGAAATTCTTTCAGTAGATCCTTCGGTGGCCTCGTTGCCATTGCCCCAAAACCCCGCACAAGTGAAGACAATGCCCAAAGAAACTTTTCCTACGATCTTGCAATTTGCAGAAGAAAAGGCAAAGCAAAAACTTTTGGGCTACGAACCTGCGGAAGATGGAATTGCTATGGCTCTAGTAGAAAAAGGGCTTCGCAAAATTTCGGGCAACAAAGACGCAATTGCCGAACAGAAAGGAAAATCATTCCGATTTAAATTAGGGAAATTCGAGGTTGCCAGAAACTAACACCGTTTATGTATCTATCATAGTCCAATAATGTTTCGCTTCATTGGCCTATAACAGTTACTCTAGCGCATTACCAAAACAGACTTCCAATGCACAGTGCAGGATGAACTATTTATTAAGTAACGTTGCTATAAGGTGCAAATAAAATCTTGTTGGGCGATGATCTAATTCTGGGTTAAAATTATTTCGCGTTATACTCCGACATGGTTTTGCTCAAACCCATCATGCCAAAACTTATAATGGCATCAGAAGCCATCTTGATTCGTTCGGCAAGTGTCTTTCTTTCTTCTTCACTCCACTCTCCCAACACATAATTCACTTGATGTCCTTTCGAAAATTCGCTACCTATTCCAAAGCGCATGCGGGCATATTCGGTGCTATTCAGAATTTGTTGTATGTGGCTAAGTCCATTGTGGCCTCCGTCGCTGCCTTTTGCCCGAATACGTATTTTTCCAAATGGTAATGCGAGATCATCTGTGAGAACCAAGACGTTTTCTATCGAGACACCTTCCTTCTGCATCCAATAACGAACTGCGTTACCAGAGAGATTCATAAAGGTGCTTGGTTTGATCATCACGAATGTGCGGCCCTTATGTCGCATCTCAGTGCGCGATGCATATCTGTCGGGTGTAAACAAAACATTGGACGCTCCAGCAAGAGCGTCCAATATTTTAAATCCTATGTTGTGCCTCGTTTCCTCGTATTCAGAACCGGGATTACCAAGGCCCACAATCAGAAACTTCATCTGACTATTTCAACGAAAATTATTTCTTCTTAACATCCTTCGCAGGAGCAGCAGCAGCAGCGGCATCAGCAATAGACGCTCTTGTAGCATAAACGCCAACTAGCACTGAGGCTTCAGATTCATGCAACTTGCAACCGGGAACCGATACTTCGCGAACGCGAATACTGTCACCGATGTTTAGCGCGGAAATGTCAATAGAAATAGCATCCGGAAGATTCTCAGGTGTTCCTGAAATACGAACCTTGCGATAGTTCTGTGTGAGTTTACCTCCTGTTTTAACACCTTCAGAAACGCCTGTTGTATGCACTGACAATTTTGTACGAACAATTTTGCCGGGAACCAACTCGAGCAAATCGATGTGAATAACACGGTCAGTAACTGGGTCCATTTGGATTTCTTGCAGAACTCCTGGGTATGTTTTGCCACCGAGATCAAGATTGATCTGAAGTGTGTCGGGATTCGCTTGAATACGATCAAAGTCGATTTTCGAAATGGAAAAAGCAACTTGGGTGCTACCTCCGTAAAGTACTCCCGGTATACGCATATTTCTGCGCAATTCCGCAGCTTCTTTTCTCCCTACGTTCTCTCTTGGAGAACCGCTCAACGAAACTTGTTTCATGGAATTAGAATTAAATTATTGTATGATGAATTAAAAAATTATGAAATAATAAAGTGTTCAGAAATTGATTGATTGGCGATCAAATTGGTAAGCACTTCGCTAAAAAGTTTGGCGGTACTTACTACCCTGATCTTGTCTTTGGGTTTTCCTTCTTTCAAAGGAATGCTATCGGTAACTATAATTTCTGTGAGTTTGCTGTTTTGTATGCGCTCGTAGGCCTCTCCACTAAATACCGGATGGGTGCAAATGGCGCGCACTGTTAATGCCCCTTGATCAAGTATCATGTCAGCCGCCTTCACTAATGTTCCGGCAGTGTCGCACATGTCATCTACTAACACAACGTTCTTTCCTTTCACATCACCAATCACAGTCATACTCTCTACCTTATTCGCCACCTTGCGCTGCTTATAACAAATGGCTAGATCACAGCCCAATATTTTCGAATACGCATTGGCTCTTTTGGTTCCTCCTGTATCCGGAGTGGCTATAACTAAATCAGGCAAATTCAACTTTTCTATGACCGGAAGGAACAATGTGCTTGCATACAGATGATCAACAGGGACTTCAAAAAATCCTTGTATCTGCTCCGCGTGCAAGTCCATGGTGATAACTCGATTGACTCCTGCCGCTGTGAGCAAGTTTGCCACAAGTTTTGCGCCTATGGCCACCCGCGGTTTGTCTTTCCTGTCCTGACGAGCAAATCCGAAATACGGAATTACAGCGATAATTCTTTTGGCAGAAGCGCGTTTGGCGGCATCTATCAACAGAAGAAGCTCCATCAAGTTGTCGCTCGGAGGGAAAGTGGATTGAACGATAATAACGTCTTTACCACGAACTGTTTCTTCTATGGAGGGTTGAAACTCTCCGTCGGAAAAACGCTGAATGATCACGTTTCCGGGCTCGTTGCCGAATTCACGCGAAATGGATTCACCCAAAATTTTTGAGGAAGATCCAGCCAATATTTTTACCATGTCATTCATTCCGTCCGGGAAAAGGGGCGCAAATATAGGGAAATTAAACCCAGACGCTAGAAGCCGAAGAAGGTTTATTGCGCGATTCTAACAGCACAAGTCTTTGGCAACGATAGAAATGGACACCCCGAAGTACAATTATTCCATTGTTTTTCTCAGCCTCTCGCCTACCTACCTTTGCTCCGTGAGCGAACAAAATATCTATACGATCATTGTTGCCGGAGGAAGCGGAAAACGAATGGGAACCGAGACTCCAAAGCAATTCATCTTGCTCAATGGACTGCCTGTTCTAGCGCATACGCTGCGTGTTTTCCATAGCTACAATTCTAAAATGCCCATTTTCTTGGTTTTGACAGAGGATGTGCATGCTCAGTGGAAAAAGCTTTGCGAAGAATTTACCATTGAAGTCCCGCATACCCTGGTGCCCGGAGGTAAGGAGCGATTCGATTCAGTAAAAAATGGATTGAATGCAATCCAGGCCGAAGAGGGAATTGTGGCAATTCACGATGGGGTTCGACCATTGGTAAGTAAGGAAACCATTGATCGTTGCATCGGTTCAGCCAGCCTAACAGGAGGAAGTTTGCCGGTATTAGCACTTACGGACAGCTTGAGAAATGTCTTCGGAAATTTCTCCATCGCTGTTGATCGATCCAACTTCGTGAGTGTTCAAACGCCACAGTGTTTTAGTCTAAAAGCGATAAGGCAAGCTTATAATCTTCCCTATCAAGCATCATTTACCGACGATGCAAGCGTTTTTGAGGCGGCAGGTGGAAAACTTCAATTGGTGGAGGGAAATCGAGAAAACATGAAAATCACCATGCCCGGTGACATTGAGCTAGCCTCATTCCTGCTGAGGGGTTGAATCCGGCAAACCCAGAAAAGCCGTCCTTCTCTTCCAAAACACAGATTTTTGGGCCATATAGCTCGTTGCTGCTATCCCCAAAATGATCATGAAATACAGAATCCAAGTATGATCTTGCGCTTCACTCGTTTCGGTGGTGATCTTGCCTTGCTCTCGAAAAGACATGAATGCCAATGCGTTGTGCAGTGCATGGGCCGCCACGGATGTCCAGATACTTCCCGTCCATATCACCAAATAGCCAAATAAGGCCCCCAAAGCGAGTCGGGGTAGAAATCCATAAAACTGAAAATGTATGAAGCTAAATATCAATGCGGTGATCCATACAGCTAAGTGTACATTCTTCGTTATTCTGCCTATGGCCGGTTGTATTACTCCTCTAAATGCCAATTCTTCGCAGATAGAAGGGAAAATGATGACAGATGCAATAGTCCAAAACAAGCCGCCACTTTGCTCAAGCCTTAGAATTCCTTCTGTCATGTTCATCAGTTCCGTTTCCTGCGGCAACGCCATTTGCTCGAGCCAAGATCCTGCGGGAATAAGCAGGTGATTCAGTGCTTCAATCATGCTTATAAGAGGACTTAATCCCACCACTATAAGCGGAAACAAAACGAAAGTAGCTGCTGGGGAATACATCCATAGTCCTTTTCGAAGACCACCCGCAACAAGACTTGCAAAAACCAGAGCAGGTAGTAGAAAAAAGAAGAGTTGGCTAATGTTGTTGTACATGGCCAAATGCCTCATCGCTTCGGGATTGTTGTACTGACCCATGTAATGGGTAAGATCAGCCATCGAAAGCCCTGTCTGTGCCTGCATGATTAAGATGCCAATTGCCGCTCCAATGGAGCCTCCCAAGAAGGCTAATGAGATGTAAAACAATAGCCTCGGCCAGGGTCGAAGGTTTTGGAAAGAGGTAAACAGCGGATTCATTCGTTACTTTTGCAGCCCTTTTAAGATTTCGTTGGTAAAAATAGGTAACATAGAACTCCCCGACTTTCCATTGCTTTTGGCGCCTATGGAAGATGTGAGCGACCCTCCCTTTCGCATGGTTTGCAAAGAGCAGGGTGCTGATATGATGTATACAGAATTCATCAGCAGCGAAGCCCTTATTCGCAACGCTGCTAAAAGCAGAATGAAACTCGACATCTACGAATACGAACGCCCCATAGGTGTACAGATATTTGGGAGTGAAACCGACGCCATGGTAGAAAGCGCCGTAATCATTGAAGAAACGGGGCCCGATCTCCTCGATATTAACTATGGATGTCCGGTTAAAAAGGTAGCCTGTAAAGGTGCCGGAGCTGGCATTCTGCAAAATATTCCCAAAATGGTGAGCATGACCGAAGCCATCGTGAAAGCGACTACCTTGCCCGTTACAGTTAAAACCAGGTTGGGCTGGGATGAGCAAACCAAAAACATTACTGAGGTTGCGGAGCGCCTCCAGGACATCGGTATTCAGGCATTAACCATTCACGGCCGCACGAGGGCGCAGATGTACAAAGGAGAGGCAGATTGGACCTTGATAGCCCGCATTAAAGAAAATCCACGAATCAAAATTCCGATTTTCGGAAATGGTGACATCGATTCTCCTCAAAAAGCACTCGAATATAAAAATCTGTATGGCGTTGATGGAATCATGATCGGTAGGGCGAGTATCGGTTATCCTTGGATATTCAAAGAAATAAAACATTTCCTCAAAACCGGAGAAATCCTACCCCCTCCTACTCTTGCCGAAAGAGCTAATGCATGCCGACGTCATTTTGAGTTCTCTATTCAGTGGAAAGGCGAAAAAGCAGGTGTTTTCGAAATGCGAAGACATTACGCCAACTACTTCAAGGGACTTGAGAATTTTAAAGAAGAACGACACGCTTTAGTTCAGGCTATGGAGCCACTAGAAATTATTCAGCGTCTCGAACAAATTCCACAAAAATTCAACGGTGCGTTAATTTCTTAGGGGGTCGCTACTGGCTACCTCTCAGTTGAGAAATTTGCCATTAACCCAGATTCCGAATTGGGATTCGCTATGAAGTGCTAATACCGTTTATGCTCATAAAATAGTTTGGACTATTTTATAAACAGAATTGGTATTATCCCGCATCACGGGATGGAGATATCGGAATTCATAGGTCGAACTATTACTTTGCTCCATCGTGTAGATTCGAGAATCCCGCAGCGCATTAACCTCAAGATACTTCCAATGCGCAATGCGGGATAAATGCTGAAATCGTCGGCATTGCGGACTTACCTGCAGCCGCGTCGTTCCAATTCTCTGTCCAATTCGTGAAGCACGATGTTGGAGAGTAGTGGGCTCAACGGGCTGCCTTGTGGCACTCCCTTTCTT
>JAWXBG010000087.1:0-9535 GCA_034439875.1 Flavobacteriales bacterium | reverse complement strand
TCCTTTGCTTAGTCATTCTCAAAAAGTCTTAATTTATTTTGAAGGATATTTAATTCATTCCTTAGCTCCCGTTCCTTCTCCAATAAATTAAAAACAACGTCGATGCCCTCCAGATTCACATTTAGCTCGCTGTGAAGGCGAATTATTTTTTCGAGATTATTTATTTGGTCTTGATGTATAAATTGATTTTGCTCAATAATTTCAATTTGAATGAGCCCCATTTTGTTTATTGCATCAACAAATGAGATTTCAATGTCGTAATGGGAACAAATTGTTTGTGTGGATATGAAATGTTTTTTATTCATTGTGCACGAATTTTTTGTAATTCATTTATTAGCTCGATTTCCCTTTCACTCAAATTAGTGGGTATCGTAATATGATATGTAATAATCATATCACCAAATTCACCTTCTTTTTTATAAACCGGAAATCCTTTTCCTTTTAGTTTCACTTTTGATTCATTTTTCGTTTCAGGCTTTATCTGGAGCTTCACCTTACCATTAAAAGTACCTACACTTATTTCTCCTCCCAAAATGGAAGTGTATAGCTGCAGATCAACATTTTGATAAAGATTATTCCCTTCACGTTTGAACTGCGTGTGATTGGTGATATTGAATTTGATGTATAAATCGCCAGATGGCCCACCATTGATTCCCAATCCTCCTTTTCCTTTAATTTTTATTACTTGACCGTTTTCAACGCCTGCGGGTATTGTGAGCCGGATTTTTTCGCCGTTTACCGTTATTACGTGAGGTTGGGTGGTGTAAACGTCTATCAGTTCAAGATGTAATTCAGCATTGAAATCCTGACCTTTATATTTTAGACTTTGACCTTGGGTGAAGGATGATCTGCCTCCACCAAACATCGATTCGAAAAAATCTGAATATTCTTCATTCGAAAAGTCATTCTGTCCTGATTGATTTGGCGAAGATTGTTTTTCATGACGTCTGCTTTTTTCAAATTCTTCACCGTGCTTCCAATTGCTACCATATTTGTCATATTTCTTCCTGTTCTCAGAATCACTCAATACTTCGTTTGCCTCATTTATTTCTTTGAATTTTGACTCAGATTCCTTGTTTCCGGGGTTTAAATCAGGATGATATTTCCGGGCAAGTTTCCGATAGGCGGTTTTAATCTCCATTTCTGAAGCTGATTTCGAAATCCCCAAAATTTTGTAATAGTCTATGAATTCCATTTATTGATTTTTGTAGTTGTCTTGCTGATTCGGAACAACGTCATACTTCGGCTTGGGAAGTACAGTTTGTGAATCCATAGGTAGTCTTTTGTTTATTTTTTAACGGGGGCCTCTAAAAACCTGTTTTATGTTTCGCGGAGACAAATCTCATCGAAGGCGAATTTCTGACCTAAGTTACGAAAGGCGCATAGCCGGATGCTCTATAATTGATATTTGGTGATGTATTCGGCGGGATTTGGCGCGAAACGCTTTTTGATTGATCCTTCAATTGTTTTGTTTATCGAAATGTGAAACGAGTTTTTAGAGGTTCTCTGAATTCAATAACACTGGTTACCATAATCTGATGTGAATAAGAGTAGATCCGCCACATTCACCACACCATTTTCGTCTAGATCGCTTACACACGTATATACACAAAGATCATTATCGCAGTTTGCATTGGCATTGTAGTTGACAGCCGCATGGTCGAGGCAGCCTTCTACCAGTGCTCCTACTTGTATTACTGTTACGGAATTTTGACCACCTGTTATGTCATTACCAGTGGCATCGGTATTGGACTATTATAGATACCTAAACGGTATAATTTTAATCCATTCCAATTCGCTAAACGGGATAAAAATCTTGCGAGAGCTCTCGTCCTTTTTTCCTTTCAGCGCTTCACGACAATTTCAACTGCAAAATCTGGGTTAAAATATCCAACTAGCCTTTCAATTGAATAGCGGAAAATCTCTTCATCAAAAATACTTTGGGATTTGGTAAAGACATTCAGGTTGCTTTAAGGATAAACCATTTAGCCGTTGCTGAATGTTGGGAGTAAGTGATGAAGAAATGGCAAGGAATGCGAACTCCAATAAGGAATCGAACATAGCGAGTTACCTATAAGCAGCCCCTTCATCGCCGTACATACCCAAATAACTTTTATACCTGCTAGGTGCAATTTTATTTTCGTCAAGTGCCTTCAATACTGCGCAACCGGGTTCATTGATATGCATGCAATTGTGAAACTTACATTGTGGTAGAAGTTCAAAGAATTCCACGAAGTAATGGTGTAGCTCATCTTTTGGGATATCTACCAAACCAAATCCTTTTATTCCGGGTGTGTCTATAATGAAACCGCCCATAGGAAGGGGATGCATTTCAGCAAAGGTGGTTGTGTGCATTCCTTTTTGATGATAGTCGCTTACGAGTGCGGTGCGCACATTGAGTCCCGGAATAAGTTGATTTACCAGCGTAGATTTCCCTGTTCCGGAGTGACCTCCCACCATGCAAACTTTGTCTTTGATGATGTCTTGCAATTCTTTCATTCCCTCGCCGGTATGCGCAGAGATGGACAAAACTCCATATCCTATTTTTTCGTATAGATCCATCAACTCTCTTACAATTTCTTTTTCCGCAGCATTGTATTGATCGCTTTTGTTGAATACCAATACACTCTTAATACTGTATGCTTCTGCTGTGGCAAGAAAGCGATCAATAAATCCAGTAGAAGTGTCCGGACTTTTCAGCGTTATCAGCAATAGGGCAAGATCAATGTTCGAAGCCACAATTTGAGCTTCTTTGGAAAGGTTTACGGATTTTCGAATGATGTAATTTTTTCGATCGTGAATTGCAGATATTACACTTTGACCATTATCATCTTCTTCAAAATCGACTTTGTCTCCTACGGCGATCGGATTGGTCGTCCTGATTTCTGTCATTCTGATTTTTCCTTTCGCACGACAAGAGTATATTTTACCACTGAGGTCCATTACTTGGTACCAGCTCCCGGTCGATTTTATAACGATTCCTACCTGCATGTGGCAAAGGTATCGGGAATTGAAGAGTAAATTCAAGCCAAATAACCGCTTGGAGATTAATGGAGTGATTGTGAGTTCTAATAATATTTGATGTAGAAATGATAGTTATTGTTCAAAAAGATGATAATTCATTGCGTAGACCGTACAATGTGTCTTGAAATGAGAGATTTTTGCAATGCAGTAAACAATTTCCGAAGCAAATGAAGGGAAGATGTGAGCTTGTTTAAAACAACAAAGGAGAGAAATGTCGATTATCGTAAGTCAAGTGACCAAAAATTATGGTGCCCAAAAAGCACTGGATAGTGTTTCATTTGAAATCAAACCTGGTGAAGTAGTTGGTTTTCTGGGTCCAAACGGTGCCGGAAAAAGTACCATGATGAAAATTCTCACGTGCTACATACCCCAAACTTCGGGCGATGCAAGTGTCTGTGGTTTTGATGTACGACTCAATTCGATGAATGTAAAGCGTTCAATTGGTTATTTGCCCGAGCACAATCCGCTTTACCTCGATATGTATGTTCGCGAGTATCTCCAATTTGTAGCAGAATTGCATGGTGTCAAAAAGGTATCAGCCCGTGTTGAACAAATGGTGGAGATGGTTGGATTGGGCCGTGAAGCGCATAAAAAAATTGAAGAATTATCGAAGGGATATCGTCAACGTGTGGGCCTAGCCCAAGCTATCATTCACGATCCTTCTGTATTGATTTTGGATGAACCAACAAGTGGCTTGGATCCAAATCAACTCGTAGAAATCCGATCGCTTATCATGGAGATTGGAAAACAGAAAACGGTAATGCTCTCAACGCATATTATGCAAGAAGTAGAAGCGATCTGTTCACGAACAATTATCATCAATAAGGGAAATGTTGTAGCAGATAAGGCCACAAGCGAGTTGCGAAAAGGGATAGACACCCAGAGTTATAAACTAACTGTGGAATTAAATGGTGCTATCGACAAAAGAGTATTCAGTGGTATTTCCGGTGTAAGCGCAGTGAATTCGATAAGCAACAATTTGTGGGAAATAGAAGTTCACGGTGATATAGATATACGAGGAGAGGTGAGCCGCTTGGCAACAGAAAAGGGTCTTTTAGTGTTGGCACTTGGCCGAAAGGAACAGAAGCTGGAGGATGTTTTCAAAGATTTGACGGCATCCAAATAGGCTGAAATCACTCGATGTTTTGTATCGAATCCTTTTAACACAGAATCCGCATTGGAAATCTATTGCAGCGCTAACACCCCAAAGATAGCAAGCACTTGCTCGATTTTTATTCTTGATGTATGAATATACACCATCAAATAATCCCGTGTTGCGCATTGGAAGTGTCTTGAGGTTAATGCGCTGCGGGATTCTCG
The DNA here is from genome assembly GCA_034439875.1 of Flavobacteriales bacterium. GTDB lineage: Bacteria > Bacteroidota > Bacteroidia > Flavobacteriales_D > Sanyastnellaceae > JAWXBG01. Next base: position 5,191 of record JAWXBG010000087.1, on the reverse strand, counting down.
AATCTACAGGATGGAGCAAAGTAATAGTTCTACCTATGAATTCCGATATCTCCATCGCGTGATTCGGGCTAATACCAATTCTGCACAATAAATAGTCCATGCTGCATTGCGCATTGGATGTTTTTTTTGGGCAATGCGCTGCAGCATCTCGCATGCACGAAGTGGTAAATGCCGTTATAGTAGCTGTTGTCTCGGCTGAGCCGAGATTAGAGGTACTTAAAACGGTATAAAAATCTGGCGAGAGCACTTGCTATCTTTGGGGTTTATACCAATTCATAGCGAATCCCAATGCGGATTCTGGGTTTAACTAATACAAATTTAGAATTACGGATGCTCCCTACGGAATAGCGGATGCATAGAGCTATAGTCTTATTCTTTATTTCTGAGCAAAAGAGGAATTTCGCACACGGGAATGGGTTTCATTTTGTGTTGATTCTTCAAATGGCGGTCATAGAATATTTCGGCCACCAACTTTTGCCGATCTGATAGTACGGCAGAATCCATTCTATTTTTTAATTCTGTTAAGGTGCCGTTGAATCCAATTTTGGCAATCATTTCCATGGCCCATTCCAACTCAGGATAACTCGCTCCAATTTGATCTTCATCACTTCTATTATCGCCGAATAGTCCATCAGTTGGAGCAGCGTTGATGATGCTTTCTACTATTCCAAGTTCTCGTCCAAGGGCATAAACCTCCGTTTTGTTCAAGTCAGCGATTGGGTTGAGATCGGCAGCTCCATCGCCCCACTTTGTATAAAAACCGATGCCGAAATCTTCCACCTTGTTCCCCGTGCCGGCTACAAGAGAATTGTTGGTAGCAGCATGATAGTATAGAGTGCACATCCGCAGTCTGGCGCGCATATTGGCCCTGGCGATTTCTACTATAGCATTGGTCTCATTTTCCATCAATGCCTCCACCATACTGGTGTACACTGGGGTAAGATTTACTACCAGATCGGATACTTTAGAATGCTTTTCACGCATCATCCGAATATGTTCTTGAGCTCGGTCTACCTGCGATTTTGCTTGATGAATGGGCATTTCGATAAGCAATGTTGGTCGACCCGTTAGGCAGCATAAAGCACTTGTTACAGCAGAGTCTATTCCTCCGCTTACCCCAACTACAAACCCTTGACTGCGGCTCTTTTCGGCATATTCATTCAGCCAAGAAACGATGTGTTCAATTACTCCTTTTGTGTTCATGTATGCTATAAAAAAAATCCCGCTGATCTTGTTCAGCGGGATGTGAAATTATTTCAATTTATGCAGCCATTACTCCTAAGACACGCAAGTTGTCTTGATTCGAATAAAGCAGGTAGCTATGTTCACCAATGTTTTTCTCAATCGGAAACAAAGAATTAAAAAAGCACACCAATTTTAAGTTCTATGAAATTGGAAATTGCCTTAAGGTCGTACATAACAGGTTCTTTTTCGCTATTGTATTCTACCAATTCAGCATTATCGGTGCGCACTCCTTCACCTTTCAAAACATTCGTAAATCCATTATTGAATACTATTCCGGCAATAATGGAGGTATTTCCACTTACATTATATTCTATACCTCCACCAACTATGAGTGAAGCCCTAAATATGTTGATATCATTTTTGATGTCTTCATCTTCAATTACTTCAGAAGACAAAGTTGCATCCGGCCATGGCATCACTACTTGACCATCTACAATCTTCTTTTCGTACAGGTAATCGATAGCATCGTCCGCTTTTGCTCTGATGTTTACTCCCAGACCTAAGCCAAACTGGCCCCAGTAGGTGATATAACCAATTTCATTAGTTCTCAACTTCAGGGTGAGCGGTACTTCGGCGTACTGGAGCTGGTAGGTGCGCTGCCTTTCAAGAATTACAGGTAAATCCGAATAATTCGTAAGCTCTAGGTAGGTTAGTTCACCACCCATGCGGGTTACGTGCAGACCTGTACCAATAGCATAGTTGTCTGTGAACATGACATCTACCATCAGTCCGAAACCAAATCTTGGAACGCTTCCATTGGATTCGATGAATTTCTGGTCCGGGGTCATCCACGAAACATTGGGACTTACAAAAGGAGAAATCTTGTATTTCCCGTTCTGAGCGTAAGACACAGCTCCGAAAGCTGCGATGCAAATTGCAAGGAGGGTAATTTTTTTCATGTTCATTCGTTTACTGCTTTAAACTTGCAGGTTTTTCATAGTGGCCAAAACTAGTGATTAATCTTATGAGGCTTAGATACGTTTTATTTCTTTTTATGCTCACGTTCATGGTGATTTCTTGTGAGAATGATCCATTTAAAAGCGTTGATATAAGAGGTTCCGAAGTTTCAGTGGTTTCAAAACACCTTGAAAGGGATGTTTTTTCCACTGATTTCAGTAACCCATCGGCGGCAAGCCAAACATTGTACCACAAGTACGGAGAGTTCATCTGTCGCTACGTTCGCGACCTCTTGAGAGTTGGTCCGTGCAACGACGATACTACGTTTTTGTACATGCAGAATTTTGTCTATGATCAAGGGATTCAGCGTATCAATGCGGCTGTAACAGAAGCGTTTTCCGAAGAAGATTTCAAATTATTTGACGATCAGTTTTCGGACGCCTTGTCGCGCTGGCATTACTTTTTTCCTGATTCTATTGTGCCTTCTATTGTATACATGAACAGCGGGTTAAATTATCAGGCTTTTGCTACAGATTCTTCAATAGGCATAGGTTTGGATTGTTATCTAGGAGAAGATCACCCCATTATAAAAGAGGTTCCACCAGATGCACTCCCACAATATGTGAAAGAAGATTTTGATCGCAAATATTTGGTGAGCAACGGAATAAGGGATTGGATTTACATGCGGACCGTTTATTATTTGCACGAAAAGGACCTCTTGAATAAAATCATTTTGGAGGGCAAACGCATGTATTTGCTCGATGCCTGCTTGCCGGAAGTAGCAGATTCAATAAAGATGAATTGGACTTCCGAGCAAATGCTGTGGGCCGAGACCAATGAAGGTCAGATATGGGAGGAATTGGCCCGGCAGGAAGTATTATTTGAAACGAAACTTATGGTTATCAACAAATGGACAGATCCGGGACCATTTACCAATACGGGAGCTATACCCGCCGAATCGCCCTCTCAGTTGGGCATTTGGATGGGGTGGCGAATTGTTCGAGACTACATGAAGCAAAACCGCGTGGTGACTTTGCAGGAATTGATGGATGAAAAAAATGCCCAGAAAATTTTGAAGGCATATCACCCGTGAATCGAGCTTTTTGAAGTCTATAATTTCAAGGTATCCGCAAACAAACACACGAATGAAAACCTCTGATATACAAATAACCATTGCCCTCGACGAAAACCACGTACCGGAAACCATGTCGTGGTCTGCTTCTGATGGCGAAAAGGATGTGCAGACAAAAGCGATCATTTTGGCTCTTTGGGAAAAGGATATGGCGAATACTGCCCGTATAGACCTATGGACCAAGGATATGCATGTGGATGAGATGAAGCAATTTGTCCATCAAACCATACTCACATTGGCGGACAGCTTTCAAAAGGCTACAGGAGAAACGGCTATGGCTGCGACAATGCGCGATTTCTGTGAATATTTCGCGGAAAAAATGAACATTATTGCTCCTGCAAAATGATAAGAAGGTTTTTAGCGACCTCTGCTCCTCCCTACATTTGTCCCTTGTTTTTTTATCAATGAATCAGAATAAAGCAGACATACTTCTCGGGCTTCAGTGGGGAGACGAAGGGAAAGGTAAACTCGTTGACGTGCTTACCCCTGGATACGATATTATCGCCCGTTTTCAAGGTGGACCCAATGCAGGTCATACCCTCGAATTCGAAGGACATAAACATGTGCTTCATACCATTCCATCCGGAATTTTCAGGAGCAATGTGGTAAATCTAATTGGCAATGGAGTCGTGATTGACCCTGTAGTGTTTGAAAAAGAAATAGATGCACTCAGGGCAAAGTCAGTACCTGTAGAAAAGAGACTACTTATTTCGCGCAAAGCGCACATAATACTTCCTACGCATAGAATGCTCGACCGTGCGAGTGAGGCTTCAAAGGGCGATGCGAAGATTGGCTCGACCCTCAAGGGCATTGGTCCTGCTTATATGGACAAAACAGGCCGAAATGGTATGCGTGTTGGCGATTTGCTCGACGCTGGATTTCTCAACAAATATGGAGCCCTCAAGCAAAAGCACCTTTTTCTATTGGAAGGATTTAAAGGGTTTTTTCAAGTAGATGAAGCAGAGTTGAAGTCGCTCGAGGAAGAATTTATGCGCGGCGTTGATTTATTGCGCTCCTTGCAAATTGTGGACAGCGAATGGTACATTAATCAAGCTATTCAAGAAGGCAAGAAAGTGTTGGCTGAAGGAGCTCAGGGATCACTTTTGGATATTGATTTTGGAAGCTATCCTTTCGTTACTTCTAGCAATACGGTAGCTGCCGGTGCCTGCACAGGTTTAGGGATCGCACCAGGAAAAGTTGGTGAAGTAATTGGCATTTTCAAAGCCTATTGCACTCGTGTTGGAAGTGGACCATTTCCAACCGAGCTTATTGATACTGTGGGCGAGCAAATGCGAAAAATTGGAAATGAATTCGGATCCACCACCGGTCGTCCTCGCAGATGTGGCTGGTTGGATTTACCCGCTTTGAGATACGCTTGTATGATCAATGGAGTTACGCAACTGATCATGATGAAAGCTGATGTGCTCAGTGATTTTAATGCATTGAAGATTTGCACTTCCTATAAAACATCTGAAGGCGAAATAAACTACTTGCCCTATGATATGGCACCTGAAAAAGTACAGCCTGTGTATACGGAAATAAAAGGATGGACTCAGGATTTGACCGGAATACGTTCGGAGACGGACATGCCGATAGAGTTGAAAGACTACATTAGTTTCATCGAAAGCGATCTCGGTATTCCGGTAACAATTGTATCTGTGGGTCCGGACCGCGATCAAACTATTTTGCGCGAACGTGTAATGGCGTAAGTGAAAAAATAATTACCAAGGCAAGTGAGGTGCTTTGAAACGATCAAATAAGCCTAGAGTTTCCCCAAAGTTCATCTCATTACACTATCGAATATGAGAATTGCGTGTAGTCTTATCTTTATCTATACCAAATCAAGGAACATGAATGAGTAGTAAATATTTGCGGCTCTTTTTTTGTTGAGTGCTTTTAAATGAGTAAAAACATATT